>JANMEX010000096.1:0-2167 GCA_031377485.1 Phyllobacteriaceae bacterium | reverse complement strand
ACGGTCAAGATTTGGCAACGAAATCAGCGTGATGGGCAAAGATGAACGCAAGGGCGGCGTTACGATTCCATAATCGGCGCTCTGGATTCCGGGCTCCGCTTTGCGGCCCCGGAATGACGGCCAAGGGCGGTGGATGGGCGATGATTTTCTCACCTCGGCGCTGTCCCTCATCCGTCCGCTTCGCGGCCACCTTCTCCCCGCAAACGGCGGGGAGAAGGGAAGGGCCAGCGCTTGCGGCACCGCCGGCGTGAGACGCAGGTCTCGTCCGTCCTGCGGACCGTCGCTTGTGGCGCTAAGTTAACGCACGGCAGTCAGCACCCGTTCGGCTTCCACTGGGTCAGCATCATTCTTCCCGTCAGATCGCGATAGACAATTGCCTTGGCGTTAAACCGGTGCTTGCCTTGCTTGATGCGCAGGCAGAAGCGGAAATTTTTGCCCGACACTCGTTGCACTTCCGAGTGTTTGATGCGGACAAGTGTCACGCGACCGCCCTCGGCAAAAATGTTTTTCAACTCAATCGCTGATTTTGCCATGGAAGTTATATCTGAGGAGTTGCCGTTTGCGGGAACATATCCGCCAAACAGCATCTCTGCCTTGCCGATGCACGGCATGGACAAAAATATTAGCAATGTCAGTATTACAGATGAACGGAGCATTTTTAGACCGGGATTTCTTTGAACCGACAAAAGGCGTCGACGGGTTCACAAACAATGAAGAACAAGTGCGAGATTGTTTATACTTTCAAATCAGCAACCATTGGGTGACCATTCCGTTAACAGGAATTTACCGCCCAAATCGCGGTAAACCACGGCATGGACGCGAAACATGTGCGTCTTGTCTTTGACCAAAAGGCAAAGCCGGAAATTCGTCCCCGCGACGACCTGCGTTTCCGCTTTCTTGACTGAGACGAGCCTGATCTTTTTGTTTTCCGATAAGGCATTTTTCATCGCCACGGCTGACTTTGCGATAGATATTGCTTCCGGCAAGGTGGCTGATATCGGCGAATAACCGCCCACAATCCCTTCAGATGAAAACGCGGAAGAAGAAGCCAAAATCAAGGCGCAGGCAAAGATCGTCCGAACATTCATGGAGAGCACCTGTGAAAATGATTTGATGCGCGATCGCTACCCCGGCCGCATGCGCAACTCAAACAAAAAGGGCGGCATTGCTGCCGCCCTCCGATAATCAGGCAATGAACTTCTGGATTTAGAAATCCATACCGCCGCCACTCAAACCGGGCTAGCCCGGTTTGAGCAAACTGACATTGCCGGGCGCGGTTGATGGATTTCTTAGAAATCCATACCGCCGCCCATGCCGCCCATTCCGCCGCCGCCCATTCCGCCGCCGCCCATGCCGCCGGAGTCCTTCTTAGGAGCATCAGCAATCATGGCTTCAGTGGTGATCAGGAGCGAAGCTACAGAAGCAGCGTCCTGCAAGGCAGTGCGAACCACCTTGACCGGATCGACGATGCCCATGACGACCATGTCGCCATATTCACCGGTCTGCGCATTGTAGCCGTAGTTCGGGTTCTTGCTTTCAAGCACCTTGCCGACAACGATGGAAGCTTCCGCACCAGCGTTTGTGGCGATCTGGCGGGCAGGGGACTGCAGCGCACGGCGCACGATGTTGATGCCGGCTTCCTGGTCTTCGTTGGCGCCCTTGACCTTGATGTTGACGGACGAGCGCAGCAGAGCCGAACCGCCGCCAGCAACGATGCCTTCCTCGACAGCAGCGCGGGTTGCGTTGAGCGCGTCGTCAACGCGGTCCTTCTTTTCCTTGACTTCGACTTCGGTCGAACCGCCGACCTTGATCACGGCAACGCCGCCGGCAAGCTTGGCAAGACGTTCCTGCAGCTTTTCCTTGTCGTAGTCAGAGGTGGTCTCTTCGATCTGGCCCTTGATCTGGGCAACGCGGGCGGTGATTTCCGCCTTCTTGCCAGCGCCGTCGATGATGGTGGTGTTTTCCTTCGAGATCGAAATCTTCTTGGCGCGGCCGAGCATGGCGAGCGTCACGTTTTCGAGCTTGATGCCGATATCTTCGGAAATCACCTGACCACCGGTCAGGATCGCGATGTCTTCAAGCATAGCCTTGCGGCGGTCACCGAAGCCCGGAGCCTTGACGGCAGCAATCTTCAGGCCGCCACGCAGCTTGTTGACAACGAGCGTAG
>JANMEX010000083.1:0-2014 GCA_031377485.1 Phyllobacteriaceae bacterium | reverse complement strand
CGCTCGCTGAGAGCTGCAACATCATCGGCAATCTTGGCCATTTCGCAATGAGCACGGCGTCGCAACAACTTGCGCTTTGGCAAAAATCCACTGGCAATACTGACGTTTTCATGTCGGTGAATTTGTCGTCCCGGCAAATTCTCAAGCGTGACCTCGTCGGCGATTTGCGTACGATTTTGGCAAGTTCAACGATTGCCAAGGGCACATTCAAACTGGAAGTGACAGAATCCGCCGTGATGGAAAACCCCGAACAGGCGGTTTCCATATTGGATAAAATCAAGTCGCTCGGCGTTGGCCTGTCGCTGGATGATTTCGGCACCGGCCACTCCTCACTTTCCTATTTGAGCCGATTTCCGTTTGATTTGTTGAAGATCGACAAATCCTTCCTGCGTGATAATAGTCCAAAAAAGTTCGTGCTGTTGCGATCGATGATCAACATGGCGCATGAACTTGGGTTGAAAGTCGTTGTCGAAGGCATTGAAACCGACCGTGATGCGCTGCAATTGCGTCAGATGGGTTGCGAGTTCGCGCAGAGCTTCCTGTTCGGCGAACCCATGACCGCCGAGACTGCAGGCCGTCTGTTACGTGAGCAAAATACGGCTGCTGTCCGGGCATAGATGGTACGCCTTTGAATGCTGGCAGGCGCCAGCGGGTTCCCGAATAAGTATTTCACCGCGACTGATCTGAACCATATCTGTGTATCCTCTCATTATGTTATATTTTAATGGGGCCGTACCATTGGCGCGCTTGAGGAGGGCGGCAAATGACTTGGTTCAAGCACCTCACGTCAGAAATCTATTTTGAAGAGTCCGGAAGTGGATATCCGGTTCTTCTACTGCCGGGATTCTCAGATCGAATTGAAAATCACAACACACTGCGGGAGTTGCTGGCCCGAGACTACCGGGTTATCGCGGCGGATCTACCAGGTTCGGGCCGTTCCCGTCCGCAGCCGAGGCGCTATCACCCCAAATACCTTGAGGACGATGCAATGGCGTTTGTCGCCCTTCTTCAAGACCGAGTTTCAGGCCCTGCCCATGTGCTTGGGCATAGTGATGGCGGAGAGGTAGCTCTTCTGATGGCGGCGATGGAGCCGGCAAATTTGAGTTCCGTTTTGACTTGGGGCGCACAAGGCTCAGTCAGTGATCTTGACGGACAAGTCACCGCGATATTCCGCAATGCCGTCGACAGTCCCGACCCGCCATATATTGACTACCGGGATTATCTGATCGCCACCTATGGCGAGCACAATGCACGGGCGATGACACAAAGTTTCGCAGACGCCATCACGGCAATTGAAAAGGCCGGTGGCGACATCTGCCGCAGCCGCGCCCACAAAATTACCTGTCCGACGTTGCTTTTGGTCGGCCAGCACGATCCATTTGTCTCAAAGGCGGCAATCGACGAACTGGCGGGCCGCATACCTGTCGCGGAGGCAATTGAAGTTGAGGCGGCTGGTCACGGGATTCACGAAGACCAGCCAGTGTGGTTTGCCGCCACTGTATTGAACTGGCTTGCAAGACCAAATTTGCAAAGCCTTACGCCGTAGAAGGGCTAACTTGTCCCTTTAAGCTGCGCCTCTCCAGGTTTACATATGGCGACCCATCGCTTCTTACATAAATTGCAGGTTCGCTATTTTCAGGGGCGACCAGGTCAATATCGGGGTAATAGGCGGCGTCATCCGCCCGGCGCGAACCAATCTCAAGAACTGTGGCTTCTGTTTGCGAATGGTTTTGTAAGCAGTGGCCGTTCTGCTCGCCAGCCTTGAAGCCGGCTGCATCACCGGCACGTAGGATTTCAGCCCCGGCATCCGTGACCAGCGTCACCTCACCTGACAGTACATAAACGAATTCATCTTCGCTGGTGTGCCAATGGCGCTGAGCCGACCATGCACCTTTGGGCAGGCGCAGCAGATTGACGCCAAACTGGGTAAGTCCCGCCGCATCGCCAAGTTTTTTGCGCTCACGAGACAGGCAGGGCGTATCAAATGGCGGCGGATAAAGCGTGCCGACAACAG
>JANMEX010000078.1:0-4560 GCA_031377485.1 Phyllobacteriaceae bacterium | reverse complement strand
CACCAATGAAGAGCTGAAGGCTTCCAACGAAGAGGCCACCTCCATGAACGAGGAGTTGCAATCCACAAATGAGGAACTTGAAACCTCAAAGGAGGAAATGCAGTCGTTCAACGAGGAACTGCACACGGTCAACAGCCAGCTTCAGCACAAAGTGCGTGAGCTGGAAGACAGTGCCACGGATCTTAACAACCTGCTGGCTGGAACAAATACGGCAACCCTGTTTGTTGATGCAAAACTCTGCGTCAAATGGTTTTCACCCGGGACGCGCGAGCTGTTTGACTTCATCGCCTCTGACGTTGGCCGGCCGATCAGCCATTTTGCCCGAAAATTTGATGATGAGAAATTGTTGTTGGATGCCGACAAAGTGTTACGCACACTGGTTGTGGTGGAAGCCGAAGTCAAAGCTGCCGATGGCCGCTGGTTTTTGCGGCGCATGTTGCCTTATCGTACGTTGGACGACCATATCGCAGGTGTCGTCATCACTTTCATTGATGTGACAGCACATAAACACGCTACCGACGCCAGCGACGAGGCCCGGATCTATGCGCAAACGATCATTGAGACAATTCGACAGCCGTTATTGGTGCTGGATGATACAATGCATGTGGTCTCAACCAATACAGCTTTCCAGAGCATGTTTAAGCTGAGAGAAAGCGATGCCATTGGCAAGTTGGTTTTCGATTTGGCAAAAGGCGATTGGAATTTTCCAAAACTTCGCGAGCTAATCGGCTCGGTGATCTCAAATAACGAGCAGTTCAATGATGTGGAAATTGAGCACGAATTCGGCTCCATAGGCCACCTGTGCATGTTGGTCAACGGCCGCAAACTTGTCAGAGGCAATGGCCGCCCCAGTCTCATTCTAATCGCGATCGAAGACATATCAGAACGCAAATTGGCCGAAGCTGCCTCGCGCGAGAGCGAAGCTCAGTACTGCGTGCTTTTCAATTCGATCGATGAAGGCTTTTGCGTTCTGGAAAAGGTGAAAGCCACCAATGACACGCCAATCGATTTCCGCTTTATCGAAGTAAACCCCGCCTTCGAACGGCAAAGCGGCATTGGCGGTGTCGTGGGAAGGACCATCCGGGAAATGTTTCCGCTCGAGCCAGAAGATTGGTACAGCATTCATGATAATGTCCTCAGCAGCGGACAACCAATTCGCCATGAACATAGTTTGGAAAGCACCAGCCGGGTTCTGGAGCTTTACGAATTCGCTTTAGACAACGCGAAGAAAGATCGACTTGCCATCATATTTCAGGATATCACCCAACGGAAGTTGGCGGCAGCCGTTGGATTGAAGTTGACGGCGCTTGTCGAGTCGTCTGACGACATGATTGCGAGCATTGACCCCGAAGGCAATTTCACCAGTTGGAATGCCGGAGCCGAGCGCATGTTTGGTTTTTCTGCTGAGGAGATTCTGTATAAGCCCTCTGCAATGCTGCTGAATTCCGGATCAATCTCTGTCCTCCCTCAAATACTCGAAAAATTTGAAAAGGGTGGGGAGAATGTGCACATCGAGGCAGAACGGCAGCGCAAAGACGGCAGCTTGGTGTGGATTTCAGCCACGGTTTCGCCTTTGGTGGCAGCCGACGGAAAAATCACTGGCGCGTCGGTCATTGCCCGCGATATTACACAGCGCCGCCGCGCTGAAGCACACCGTGAAATTCTGGTCGGTGAACTTAACCACCGGGTCAAGAACACTTTGGCTATAGTCAGTGCCATTGCCTCGCAAACATTAAGGGGTGCGATATCGGTTGAGGCCGCTAATGAATCCTTTTCAGCACGGCTGCTCGCTTTGTCGCGGGCGCATGATTTGCTGATGCATGGCAATTGGTCCGGAACCGATCTTTCGAGCGTGATCAGAGCTACAATAGAGCCCCATGGCGGCGGGGAAACCCGTTTCCATGTTGCTGGCCCATATGTTCCGATGCAACCCGCTCTGGCCGTTACCTTCAGTTTGGCGCTGCACGAGCTATGCACCAACGCGGCAAAATATGGCGCGCTGTCTGTCCCGGAAGGATTTGTGTCTATCACCTGGCAAGTCCATGGCGATGACAGTTCCGCCAGGTTGCGATTAACGTGGGCCGAAAGCGATGGCCCACCTGTCGAGACGCCAACTCGTAAAGGTTTTGGCTCGCGCCTCATTCAAAAGGCACTGGCGATGGAACTTACGGGTGAGGTCAGAGTTTTATATGAGCCCTCCGGCGTTATCTGTAAGATTGATGCGCCGCTTCCGCCAGGGCATTTGAAAGTCGAAGCCATCAATGTCAATTTACAAGACTGATGCAAGGCGCATTCTCATCGTTGAGGATGAAATGCTGGTTGCCATGAATCTGGAAGATATGTTGCAAGAACTCGGGCATGAAGTGGTCGCAGTTGCAGCACGCATTCCGCAAGCGCTGACGTTGGCTTCAAACAGTGACATAAATCTCGCCATCTTGGACCTCAACTTATCAGGGGCGTTATCTTTCCCGGTTGCCGATGTACTGCGCGGTCGATACATTCCATTCATGTTTGCGACAGGCTATGGCTTCCATGGCCTCACTGAAGGTTATCAAAGTGAATACGTTTTGGGTAAACCTTATGGAATTCGTGATCTCGAGATCGCAATTAATCGCATCGTCTCGGTTCCTATGCCAATGACTGGGTTAAAACTGGATTTTTAAGACGAATGAGACGTGCGTCTGAAAAGTTCAGGCACAAGCTTGCAGGAAAATTAGCAGTTTATGTTCCCACTGCGAAACATCCTCGAATCTCATATCCGGGAACATGGCGACATGAATATTTTGTGCATTCCATTTTAATTGCAACGGCACGCAGGGCGACTTTAGTTCGTCGATTGTGTGATTTCAATCAGCTGATCCACTAACCTCTGCATCTTGGTCCCGAGAAGCTTTTTTAGGGTTTCGTTCAGTCGTTCGCAGATGGACATCATGGTGCGGCGCGGGAGAGATGCAGCTTCCGCATCGCGAATGGCGCGGTCATGCTGTGTGTCAGTCCCCGCGAATCTTGACCTGCATGCGCAGAACCTTTTTGCTCTGGTGCTGGCCGTTGATGCGACGTTGCCAACTGTCCTGCGAACAAAACGTTGAAGGAACGATACTACCAGCCATGCGTTGATATTCAACCGTAGACAATTCGTCGACGGAAAATTGTAGGTGACTTATGAGCAAATCCGTTCGCAACACAATTCTGTCTGCGGCCATGACCTCCGCAGCCCTTTTTCCTGTGACGGGGTCTGCCGTAGCGAAAACTCCAACTGCACCTGCAATACAAATGGCGAAGCCGACGGCTGAGATGCAGGCCGTATTGGACGCTCTGAAGGCACTAGGTGCCAAGCCCATCCACACTCAGACAGTCCAACAGGTTCGCGCCCAACCAACCCCCGCAGACGCCGTTGCTGCAGTTATGAAGGACAAGGCCATAAAGCCGGGGCCCGAGGCGGACATCGCCTCCCGCGATATGATGATCAAAGGCGCCGCGGGGGACATCCCCGCACGGATCTACACCCCGCCAGGCAAAGGTCCGTTTCCAGTCATTGTGTATTTTCATGGCGGCGGCTGGGTCATTGCAAACATCGATACATACGACGCATCTGCACGCTCTTTGGCCTTGGGGGCAAAGGCAGTGGTGGTTTCGTCCCATTATCGCCAAGGGCCGGAAAACGTTTTTCCCGCCGCGCATAATGATGCCTATTCGGCATACGTATGGGCTGTCGAAAATTCGAGTAAACTGAACGGCGACGCCGCCCGCATCGCGGTTGCGGGCGAAAGCGCGGGAGCCAACTTGGCTGTCAACGTCGCAATCATGGCCCGTGACAACAAGATCACGATGCCGATCTATCAGTTATTGGTCTATCCCATCGCCGGAAACGACATGAGCACACCATCTTATGTCGAGAATGCCAATGCTGCGCCTCTTGGCAAAGCGGACATGGCATGGTTCGTGAAATACGCTTTCGCCAAGATGGAAGACTCCACAGATACTCGCGTCAATCTGGTCGCTCGCACCGATTTGACAGGCTTGCCCCCGGCCACTTTGATCACCGCTCAGATCGACCCATTGCGATCAGAGGGCCAGGCGTTTGGGCAGGCCCTTCTGACTGCTGGCGTTCCGATCGAAATAGCAAATTACGATGGGGTCACCCATGAGTTTTTCGGCATGGGTGCAGTCGTTCCAGAGGCGAAGCAAGCGATGGATCTGGCAACAAAGAATCTTCGCACCGCATTTGGCAATTGAAAGGCCGGCCTGTTTAACAGTGAAGGCCCGAAATCATATTCGTCGCCCCAGAGTGTTCAAGTTCGCATGTGTCAGTTCTTGAAATATGCAGAAGACCATGACCTGCAACTTGCGGCCGCACTCGACATCAGCCTGTTGCTGACTTCCGTAACGCAAAAGGTCACTGCATTGCTTGCAGGACACGTTCTCGAATGTGTCCGCTATCAGCGCCGAATTGGTGTGGTGAATTAAGGACTATTCAGTTCTCGTAATTGTCGAAGGAGCGGACATGAACATAAAATCGCCCTTCACGACGAGGAATTCTGTGCGGAGACGCTGCAAATG
>JANMEX010000077.1:0-11185 GCA_031377485.1 Phyllobacteriaceae bacterium | reverse complement strand
CAAGCTTGTAGCACGTTTCGCCAAGGACGAGTCCGGCGCAACCGCAATCGAATACGGCCTGATCGCCGCCCTCATCGCAGTCGCCATCATTGCAGGCGCCGGCGTTCTCGGCACCGCGATCAACGACAAGTTCGTTTACATTCAGGGCAAGGTCGCTGCTGCCAAGTAATCGGCGCAGACCTTACCGCCTGAAAAGGCAACAAAGCCGTCCGTCAGATATGACGGGCGGATTTTTCGCGTGGTTGGCAAAATTTGTCAGCAGATTTCCTTGGAACTGGCTTGGACGTTCACCATGCTCTTTCACGCGGCGGAAAGTTTTGGCTGGTAAACAGTTTCCTAATCAACGCGATCCGCGTTCACGGCTAAGGAATTGAGCAATGCCCCATATCGCAATCCGTTTTGTGACTGATGAATCCGGCGCGACAGCAATCGAATACGGTTTGATTGCCGCCCTCATCGCAATCGCCATCATCGCCAGTGTCGGGGCGCTCGGCACGGCCATTTCTGACAAATTCACCTACGTGCAGGGTAAAGTCGTGGCGGCTAAATAGCTTTGGTGTTCTCGAGCAGCAAAGAAGCGACGCTGCCGTCACCCCAAAATATCTTTGCTTCAAGTAGTCAGCTTGCAACTCGAAGGCTTTCGCCAACGCGTGCCATTGCGCACTCCAGGGCGGCAAAACAGCCGCTGTCCAATCCGGCGGGAACGTCCTTGCGCATGATTTCGAATGCCTGGGCAAACGGCATCGCCGCCCGATAGGGGCGTTCGGCTGTCAGCGCATCAAATATATCGGCGACCGTAATAATTCGGGTTTCAAGTGAAATCGCTTCGCCGGCAATCCCGCGCGGATACCCTTGCCCATCGAGCTTTTCGTGATGGTCGCCCGCAACGCGCGCCAATTCCTGAAAAGCTTCAATGCGCGACAATATGATACGGCTCTGGGCCGGGTGTTGGCGTACCGCCAGCCATTCTTCTTCGGTCAGCTTCCCGGCCTTGTCGAGAATCTGGTTGGAAACCCCAAGTTTGCCTATGTCATGCAACAGTGCCGCCCGTTTCAGAAATCTTCGCCGTTCTGGTGAAAGCCCCAACTCCTCGGCGATCATGTCTGTAAATAAGGCAACACGATCACTGTGCCCTGCAGTGTAAGGGCTTTTGGAATCGACGACATCGGCAAAAGCGGCGGCGATTTCGTCGAGATAATCCTCGTCCAGCCTCTCACCTTCCGGGTCAGGGGCAAGGCGTATGACAATGCCTTGAAGCGACGGTGAAGCGAGTCCTTCCCAAAAACGCTCGCTCTTGCAAACAGTTGAAAATGCAGCGCAAACCGCGGGATCAAACCAGTTCCCGCTGCGCAACGCGATTTCCTTCCGTGCGGCATCGCGCCCGGCGCTGGTGTGAAAGACATCAACAACCTGCGCCAACAAAGCGATGCGGGCGTGAATGGAAATCGCGTTCCCCGACAATTGATCCGGTTTGCCGGTACCATCATAATGCTCGTCAAGGTCCAGAATGCCACGCGCCACATCTTCTGAAAAACGCATTCGCCTTGCAATATTGGCACCGCGCTGGCAGCGCGTTTCGATCAGCTCGCGGGCGATCTGTCCGCCCTCGGAAAATATGGTCAAAAGCGCGCGGAACCGTTCGGAGAGTCCGGCTTTCAAACCCGTATGCGAAAGTACAAACCTCAGGATTTGCGGCAGGCTGTCGTGGACCGATTTAATATCACGCTTGAACGCGATATCGTCAGCCAAGTACAATTCACAGATCCGGGCGGCATTGGACGAACAACCGATGTCCTTCAGAAGAAGCGTGTAATAGAGGTGACCAAGATCGGCCTCGCTCATGCCCAATTCGCGGCCAACTGCCATGCCGATCCATGCGCAGCGCACACCATGGCCTTCTGATTGTCCCTCGGTCATATCAAGCGCATGACTAAGAGCGCTGACGATTTCCGCTCGTTTGATTGACGTCTGGTAACCCGAATTCATGCTGCCATCCCGCGTTTGCAACACGCAGATGTTAGAGCAAAGCGGTTACCAAAGACTGATGTTCCAGCAACTCACGGCCAACTCACAATCAATTGTGAACGCAGCGATTGACGCCCCCAATGCATGCGTGGTCAATCGAGGCTAAACCTGTCGAGGAATATCATTTTGAAAAAGCTTCTTGCCGCCCTGACATTTGCACTGACACTAAACTCAGCTGCGTTTGCAGGTGATCCTGACCCGGCAAATTGGGCGGCAGTGCTTGAAGATGCCAAGGGCGAAACCGTTTATTGGAACGCATGGGGCGGCGCTGACAACATCAATTCTTACATCGCCTGGGCAGGCGGGATCATCGAAAGCCGCTATGGCGTCAAGCTGGTTCAGGTGAAACTCGAGGATACAGCCAGTGCCGTTTCAAAAGTTGTCGCCGAAAAGGCAGCCGGAAAGGCGGAAGGCGGATCCGTCGATCTTATCTGGATCAATGGTGAAAACTTCGCCTCGATGAAAAGTCAGGGCCTGCTTATGTCGACTGGCTGGGCAGAGAAACTTCCAAATTGGAAATATGTGGATGCGGCTGGCAAACCAACCGTGAGGACCGATTTCACCATTCCGGTTGACGGACTTGAATCCCCCTGGGGCATGGCCAAGTTGGTCTTTTTTCATGACAGCGCAAAGACGAAGGCAGACGACATGCCGAAATCCGCTGCCGAACTTTTGACATGGGCGCAAAAGAATCCGGGGCGCTTTTCTTACCCGATGCCGCCTGATTTTATCGGCACATCCTTCCTGAAACAGGTTTTGGCTGAAACCGTTGCAGACAAATCGAAGCTGCTTGCGCCGGTGAAGGAAGATGAATTTGCTCATGTTTCCAAGCCGCTGTTTGACTATCTCGATGCGCTTAATCCCAACCTGTGGCGCAAAGGAAAAGCCTATCCGCAAAACTATCCCGACATGAAGCGCCTGATGGCAGACGGCGAACTTGATATTACCTTCGCCTTCAATCCGGCAGATGGTTCGGCGGCAATTGCAGCAGGTGAACTGCCGGGCACTGTTCGCTCGTTCACCTTTCCGGGCGGAACACTTGGCAACACGCATTTTGTCGCCATCCCCTTCAATGCCAACGCAAAGGCAGGTGCGATGGTGCTGGCTGACTTTCTTATTTCGCCGGAAGCACAGGCGCACAAACAGGATCCGCAAGTTTGGGGCGACCCGACAGTCCTAAACCTTGCTTCCCTTTCAGTCGAAGACAAGGCATCGTTTGACGCTCTGGATCTTGGCATTGCCACCTTGAAGCCTGACCAACTTGGACCGACACTTGACGAACCGCACCCTTCATGGATGGTGCGCATCGAAACTGAGTGGAAGCGCCGCTACGGTGCGGGGAATTGAGATAACAGTTGGCAGACGGCGTTTTGCATAAAATGGAACCGTTGTTCCGCGTTGCGCAACTCGCTCCTTATGTCGTCATTTTGCTCCTCACTGGTCCGGTATTGGCCGGACTTTTGGGAACCGTGCTTCCTGCCTTTTCCTATCTGCCCGCCCTTGGAGAAACATCGGTCTCGCTCGATGCGTTCCGAGCCGTGTTAGCCGAGCCGAACATTGGCCGTTCTGTCGGATTGTCGTTGTGGACCGGCCTTGCCGCGACAGTGGTTTCGTTGGTTACAGCATCCGGAATTCTGGCAGCCGGATATGGCACGAAAGGCTGGAACCGCCTTGTGCGGCTTTTATCACCAATCCTTTCCGTCCCACATGCTGCTGCCGCTTATGGGCTGATGGTTCTAGTTATGCCCTCCGGTTTTTTGGCGAGGGTAGTTTCGCCTGAAATTTCTGGCTGGCAAAATCCGCCCGACATTCTCATTCCCAACGATCCTTGGGGTTTGGCGTTGATCGCAGGGCTTGTCGCCAAGGAAGTTCCGTTCCTCCTGCTTCTGATGATCGCAGCCATCGGGCAGATTGATGCTTCGCGCAGCCTCCAGATGACAAGTGCACTTGGCTATGGTCGCCTCGCCGGCTTTTTTCATGTGCTGTGGCCGCAGATTTACCGGCAGATTAGATTTGGCGTGTTTGCTGTCCTTGCGTTCTCAGCGACTGCCGTTGATGTCGCCATCATTTTAGGGCCGACTACACCTGCCCCACTTTCGGTACAGCTTGTCAGATGGATGAATGATCCTGACCTTTCGATGCGTTTCACAGCCAGTGCCGGTGCGCTGTTACAGTTGACATTGGTGCTGTTGCTGTTTGGCCTATGGCTTGGGCTGGAAAAGACCGTCGTCAGGTTCAGAACGCGGCTTGCGTTGCGCGGTGTGCGGTTCACGGCCGATCATGTCGCAATACGCCTTATGGGCATCATCGGCTGGTCTTTGACGCTTTCAACGCTTGGCGGCCTTGCGCTGCTGGCCGTTTGGTCCATTTCCGGTCTTTGGCCATTCCCCGATGCATTGCCCGAAAGCTTTTCATTGAATGCCTGGATGCGTGCACTTCCCTCAATCGGCGGCCCGATGTTCACCACGTTTGAAGTCGGCTTCGCATCCGCTGCCATCGCCACGGTGCTTTGCATCTTTTGTCTTGCCTGCGCCTCACCTGACAAACGGTCGAACAAGGTGATGGACGCCTCGCTTGCATTGCCATTGATCGTGCCGCAAACGGCATTTCTGTTCGGACTTCAAATTGCAGCGATAAAGGGGGGCATTGGCTACGGGATGGTTGCGCTGGTTTTCGTCCATCTGATTTTCGTCATCCCCTATGTCTTCTTGTCGCTGCGTCCGGCATGGAACGCGCTCGACCCCCGCTTTGGATTGATCGCAGTGGCGCTTGGCAAATCCCGCACGCAAACGCTCTTGCGCGTAGAACTGCCGATGTTGATCCGCCCGGTGCTTACTGCCTTTGCCGTTGGATTTGCTGTTTCAGCCGGACTGTATTTGCCGACATTGTTGATCGGGGCGGGGCGCCTGCCGACAGTTACTACCGAAGCGGTGGCGCTTGCAGCAGGAGCTAACCGGCGCACCATCGGGGTCTACGCCTTCTTGCAGGCGGTTATCCCCTTCGCCGGTTTTGTGCTTGCGTTTGCCGTTCCGGCATGGCTTTTCCGCAATCGCGCGGGCATGCGCGCAGCTTGACCGGACGGGACATGGCAGAAGCAAAAAACAGCAAACGCGGGTTGGATATTCAGTCGGTTGCTATCAGGCTGGGTGCACGCTTGTTGCTGTGCATCAATGCCTATGTGGAACCGGGATCCGTGCTGACGGTCATGGGGCCGTCAGGGTCCGGCAAATCAACGCTTCTTGCTTGTATCGGCGGATTTCTTGACAAGGCCTTTGATGCCACGGGAACAATATTGATCGATGGCGAAGACATGACCGGCAAAAGCCCTCAAGAGCGCCATGCTGGAATATTGTTTCAGGACCCGCTTCTGTTTCCGCACATGTCGGTCGGGCAAAACCTGCTTTTTGCAATTCCGCGTGCGATCCGCACGCAGTCCGAGCGGGTTTTGATCGCGAGAAACATGCTTGCCGATATGGATCTGGAAGCATGTTACGACCATGATCCGGCACGCCTTTCGGGAGGACAAAAAGCACGTGTGGCGCTGGCACGGACGCTGGTGTCCGAACCTCGTGCACTGCTATTGGACGAGCCCTTTTCAAAATTGGACTCAACGCTTCGCCAGCAAATGAGGGAGCTGGTATTTACGCTTGCCCGCGCTCGAAGATTGCCGATGGTTCTGGTTACCCACGATCCGGCAGACGCTGAAGCTGCCGGCGGCCAACTCGTGACAATTGGCTGACTCCATGCCAGTGAATATCACGGCCATCGGCAAAGATCTGCCTGTTGCAAACGCAATCCCGGCATTGGAAAAAGCGCTGATTGATAAAGGCCAGGCGGTTCTCGTTGCACCGCCCGGTGCAGGAAAAACCACGCTGGTTCCCCTCCAGCTTCTGGATGCTCCCTGGCGCGACGATGGAATGATTATTCTCCTTGAGCCTCGCCGGCTTGCCGCGCGGGCCGCAGCCAGGCGCATGGCATTTTTGCTCGGCGAAGACGTGGGCCAGACAGTCGGATACCGAATGAGGCTTGACCAGAAAGTCTCGGCCAAGACCCGAATTCTTGTTGTTACCGAAGGCGTGTTTGCACGGATGGCGCTGGATGATCCGGAATTGAAGGGCATTGCATGCATCTTGTTTGACGAGTTCCATGAGCGCAGTCTTGACGCGGATCTTGGTCTGGCTCTGGCGCTCGACATCCGCGACGGCCTTCGCCCTGATCTGCGCGTCCTTGTCATGTCGGCAACGCTTGACGGCGCGCGGGTGGCTTCGCTGCTCGGCGATGCTCCTGTGATTGAAAGCAAAGGCCGCGCCTATCCGGTCGAGATTCAATATGTTGAGCGCAAAGCACAGGCGCGGCTGGATGACAGCGTTTCCGGAGCCATTCTTGATGCGCTGCACGATCATGATGGCAGCATCCTTGCATTTCTGCCCGGCACCGGCGAGATCGCCTCGACAGCACGCAAGCTTGAAGGCAGGCTGCCCGCCAATGTGCGTCTATTTCAGCTGTTTGGCGCTATGGAGGGGGCAGCACAGGACGAGGCGATCCGCCCTGCCCCGGCCGACACCCGCAAGGTGGTGCTGGCAACGTCCATTGCCGAAACTTCCATCACCATTGACGGAGTGCGTATTGTTATCGACAGCGGTTACCAGCGGCTGCCGGTGTTTGAGCCGGCATCCGGACTGACGCGGCTTGAAACCGTACGGGCCTCGAAAGCTTCTGTTGATCAGCGCGCCGGTCGCGCTGGCCGAACGGCCCCTGGCATCGCCATTCGCCTGTGGCGTGCGGAACAGACTGCGGTGCTGCCAGCGTTTACACCGCCGGAAATTCTTGCGGCGGATTTGACCGGTTTGCTCCTTGATCTTGCCGCCTTCGGTGTCGCGGACCCGGCGCAATTGCGCTTTCTTGACCCACCGCCCGCGCCAGCGTTGAATGAGGCGCGGGCGTTGTTGAAGCGGCTCGGCGCGCTGGATGGCGATGGCCGGTTGGCAAATGACGGCGCTTCCATGCGCCGCCTTGCGCTGCCGGTGCGCCTTTCGCATATGGTATTGAAAGCAGCCGAAACCGGACATGCACGGCATGCGGCCGACCTTGCGATTCTCATGACGGAACGCGGTCTTGGCGGCAATGATGCTGATCTTGACGTGCGCCTTTTGAACCTGCGCCGTGACCGCTCAGACCGGGCTCGCTCTGCGCTCGGACTGGCATCGAAACTGGCGGTGACCGGAGGTCAAAAAGGCCCTGATGTATCCTCGCCAAACAGCGGCGCGCTTTTGCTCCAGGCCTATCCAGACCGGGTGGCGAAGTCACGGGGACGCGATGGTCGGTTTGTCCTTTCAAACGGGCGTGGGGCAGAAATTGATGAGACTCACGCGTTGGCCGCGCAAGATTATGTTGTGGTGGCGGACATGCAGGGCAGTGCGCAAAAGAGCAGAATCCTTGCTGCAGCGGCAGTCACTTTGAGCGAAATCGAAACAGTTCTAACTGACCAAATCGAGGCAGTCGAAGTGGTTGTATTCGATCTTGCCAAAAAGTCGCTACGGCGCAGGCGTTCGCGGCGCCTCGGATCGATCATGCTTGAGGATGCACCGCTTTCGCCGCCGGAGGGAGAGGTGGCAAACCTTGCGTTGCTGGAAGCAATCCGGGCGCATGGGATTGATATTCTCGATTGGCCGAGCAATGGGTTGATCATGCGCAAGCGCCTCGGCTGGCTGCATCGGGGCCTCGGTGCGCCATGGCCGGACATGGGCGACGTGGCACTTTTGGCGGCGCTTGAGGAATGGCTTCTGCCGTACATGAGCGGCAATCCAAGTCTGGCACAAATACCGCATGATGCAATCCGCAATGGACTTGTAGCGCTTGTGCCGCATGAGCTTCAGCGGAAAATCGACCAGCTTGCGCCAACGCATTTCACCGCGCCGACCGGCAACACCCATCCGGTGCGCTATGACGGCGAAGCGCCAGTGCTGGCGATACGGGTGCAGGAATTGTTCGGGCTGAAGGAACATCCGTCCATTGCAGGGGGCAAAGTGCCATTGCTGCTGGAGCTTTTGTCGCCTGGTCACCAGCCGATCCAGTTGACGCGTGATCTGCCCGGTTTCTGGAAGGGCTCCTGGGGGGACGTGCGCTCGGATATGCGGGGGCGCTATCCAAAACATGTCTGGCCAGACGATCCAGCGAACGCTACGCCAACCGCCCGTGCCAAACCGTGCGGCACATGAGCCTTTGACAGTTAAAACGAACGGGATAAGACGGACTGGGGTCTGGACTTATTAATTTTGACGGAATGGCAGGCAAATGGCGATAGCATACATGCAGAATTGCGTAGGACTGACTGAACTCCGTTCGAGCCTTTTGATTCAAAAGGATCAAACTGTTTGACACTTCAGATTGAAGTCAGTTGCCTTTCGGTGTCAAATCGGGCGCTTTTCGGCGATTGCCGCGTCGCAAAGGCTTGAAAATGTTTACATTTCCGGCGCCTCTGCTCCTAACACTCACCAAAAATCACTCCGACCATTCCGCAAAAATTAATAGGTCCAGACCCTAATGGCAAACGAAGCATTTCCGGATCGTTTTGAAGCGCGGCGCCTTCGGCTCGTAACGCTGACCCGCCTGCGCTGGCTGGCAGTTGCGGGCCAGTCCCTCGCCGTGCTGGTGGTGGCCTATGGTCTTGGCTTTCCCATGCCTGCCAGTCTCTGCTTTGCGCTGATCGCATTGTCGGCATGGCTCAATATTTTTCTGTCAATCCGCTATCCCTCGACCCAGCGGCTTAATCCGTCGGCGACACTTGGCCTGTTGGCGTTCGACGTGCTGCAATTGGCGGGGCTGCTTTATCTGACTGGCGGCATTTCAAATCCATTTGCGATGCTGATGATTGTTCCGGCGGTCATATCCGCTTCAGCGCTGCCTCTTCGGCTGACACTGGTGCTTTCGGCAGTCGTGGTCAGCTGTGTCACAATTCTTGCGGTTTTTCACTTGCCGTTGCCATGGTCGACGGATGAGCAATTTGTCGTGCCGCCTTACCTGAAGGCGGGCATCTATTTTGCGATTTTGTCCAGTCTCGCCTTCACCGTTGTCTATGCGCGGCGGGTGGCTGAAGAAGCGCGATTGTTGTCTGATGCGCTTGCAGCAACGGAACTGGTGCTGCAACGCGAACAGCATTTGTCGGCGCTCGACGGATTGGCGGCTGCGGCTGCGCACGAACTTGGCACGCCCCTTGCGACCATTCATCTGGTTGCCAAGGAACTCGAACTCGCCTTGAAAAAAGGCTCGCCTTACAAGGAAGATGTTGAACTCATTCGCTCGCAAACAACGCGTTGCCGTGAGATTTTGCAACGTCTTTCAAGCCTTTCGGCAGCCGGCGAAGCGCATCTTTCCAATTTGCCGCTGACCTCGTTGGTAGAGGAAATCATCGCACCACATCGTGAGTTTGGTATCACGATCACCAAAAGGGCGGCATTTTGCGAAGGCGACGAGCCGGTCGGTCGGCGCAATGCCGGTATCGTTTACGGACTTGGCAACCTCGTGGAAAATGCCGTGGATTTTGCCAAGTCTTCTGTTGCTGTCGAATGGAGCTGGGATCGAAACCGCGTCTCAATCCGTATCAGCGACGATGGTCCTGGCTTTTCACCGGACATGCTTGACCATATCGGCGAGCCTTATGCGCGCAGCCGCGTACCTGTGCCGCGCAATGGCGGCGGTGGAATGGGGCTCGGATTGTTCATCGCCAAAACATTGCTGGAACGCTCCGGGGCCGAACTGAACATTCGCAATCGCAACGGTGATCAGACCGGGGCTGACATACATGTCGAATGGCCGCGCGGTGCCATGGAAGCGGTGCAACTTGCGCCTTTGGTCACAGACCCTTTGACAAAAGGCGGTTACCGCGCCAGTTAACGCGGGTAAAGTAAGACAAGGACCGGATGAATGGCTGAAATCGGCGCTGCTGACGTCTCGAAAATTGGCGAAGATCGCAGCCTTTTGTTGGTCGATGATGACAAGCCGTTCCTCACACGCCTGTCGCGGGCAATGGAAGCGCGCGGGTTTGAAGTGCGGTTTGCCGATACGGTGCAGGGCGGATTGGATGCTGTTGCGCAGGCCGCACCGGCATATGCAGTCGTCGATCTGCGCCTCGGCGACGGCAATGGGATTTCAGTTATTGAGGCCATCCGGACCAAGCGGGCGGACGCCAAGGTGATTGTCCTGACCGGCTATGGCAACATTGCAACTGCCGTGACCGCAGTCAAACTTGGTGCAGTTGATTATCTTGCCAAGCCCGCAGACGCCGACGATGTTTTCAACGCTTTGACGCGTCAGGGAGATGCAAAGCCGGAACTTCCGGAAAACCCGATGTCTGCCGACCGGGTGCGCTGGGAACATATTCAGCGGGTTTATGAAATGTGCGAGCGAAATGTATCAGAAACCGCAAGGCGCCTGAACATGCACCGCAGGACTTTGCAGCGGATTTTGGCCAAGCGCGCACCGAAGTAGGCTTAAACCGCCCATTATTCGGGGACGCGGACAGTGCCTTCGCGTTCAACGCTTTTGATACCCGGAACAGTCGTAGGCAGAGCTTTTATTGCATCCGTTGGTCCTGTCAGCACGACCGTGTGGAGGAAGTCAAAGTGATCCACCATAGTGATATTTCGGGCCGTTAAAGCAAGACGCACGCTGTCCAGGTCCGTTACCTTTGCATCGAAGACTGCGATAAAGCGTTCATTTGTGGTGTTCATGAAAATTACCTTTACCAAAAACCGGATGGCCAACGCCTCTTTCAAGAGGCGCTGGCTTTGCTTGTTTTTCTAGTTCCTGAAGTTCATTTGTTTGTTGATCCCAGACGTGGCGGTATCGGCGGAATCGGGAAGTGCGGCAATTTCGGCCGGAACACCACCGGCGGGAACGGGAACGGGAATGGATGCGGAATCCCGATTAGCCGCCGCCGGTAAGGCGCTTGAGCCAACCCGGAGCCAACATGTGTGCCAGGCTGGTTAGGGAGCGCCAACGCAGTTGCAATGAGCCGTTGCCAGAGCGCTGCACCGCGGTATGCGGCATTTGACTGTGCGTGAAGTGCTGCGATTCCGGCAACATGCGGTGTTGCCATGCTGGTCCCGGATTTGAACCCGTAAGTGCCCTTGTCAACGGGAACGGAGGAGAAGGTGCCAAC
>JANMEX010000072.1:0-6328 GCA_031377485.1 Phyllobacteriaceae bacterium | reverse complement strand
GTGTCGCTTCCCGGCTGCCGTCTGGATAGGCAAATGAAGAAAATGGAAACAGATCGGTGCGCACATCAACTTGCCGAAGCACCTGTAAGGCCGGAATGCGGGCTTTTGCGAGCGGACCGAATGTGAACTCCTCATTGCCATAAGTCGGCGAGATCAGGACAGCCGACACGCCATGCTCGATCATCGAACCCACGACTTGAGCCTGCAATGTGGGATTTTCGTCCGTGTTCGCAATCACTGTTGCATAGCCTTGCTCGGAAAACGCCATTTGTGCAGAAGTCGCAAATTCAGTGAAAAACGGATTGCGCAGATCATTGATGACCAACCCGATCAAGCCTACGTTTGCCGAACGAAGATTTGCCGCTGCCCGATTATAAACATAGCCGCTTGAGGCCATCGCCGCTTCGACGAGTTTGCGCGTTTCAACTTTGACTAGCGGACTGTCTTGAAGAACAAGGCTGACCGTGGACTTGGAGACGCCAGCCACTTTCGCCACATCAATGATCGTCGGTCTTCGAAACATCGCGGGCCTTTCACGCCAATCCGTGCAGCGCAAGCAAAGTGCGCATCCGCTCTGTAGCGAGGTCAGGCTTGGTCAACAAGCGTGCTTGGTCCGCCAACCTGAACACCTGCGCATAGTGTGTGATCTCGCGGCTGGACTGAAATCCGGCTGGCATGATGAAATGGCTCTGCCAGCCGTTCATCCATGAAAGAAAGGCAATACCAGCCTTGTAGAAACGCGTCGGCGATTTGAATATTTCGTGGCTGAGCGGGACCGTCGGTTCGAGCAATGCCCGAAACGTTGCGACCTCGCCAAGTGCCAAAGCTTCCAGCGCCTGACTGGCGGCAGGCGCAATTGCCGCAAATATTCCAAGCAGCGCATGTGAATAGTGCTGGCCGTCACCTTCGATCAGTGGCGCATAGTTGAAGTCGTCGCCAGTATAGAGGCGCACCCCTTCCGGCAGACGGGCGCGGAACTCAACCTCATGAGCCTCGTCAAGCAACGAAATCTTTATGCCATCCACCTTGGCGGGATTTTCCTTGATGAGACTGAGAACAAAATCTGAAGCCACACCGACATCGCCGGAACCCCAATAGCCCTTCAGCGCAGGGTCAAACATGTCGCCAAGCCAATGCAAGATCACCGGTTCTTTTGCCTGATCAATCAATCGGCGATAGACTTTCCGGTACGTGCTCTGGTCAGCATCCATTGCAGTAAAGGCCCGCGAGGCCATCAAGATCAACTGTCCGCCAGCCGCCTCAATTGCCGCCATCTGGGTTTCGTATGCGGCGATAATTTCATCAACATCACGCAGTTCGGAAAGTGCAACATGATCTGTCCCGGCACCGCATGCAACGCGTGGTTTTAATGGATGCAATTTGGCTGCCGCCATGGTGCGCTCGATTAATTCCTTCGCCGTCAGCCAGTCGACCCCCATGCCGCGTTGCGCTGTGTCCATTGCTTCTGCCAAGCCGAGGCCTTGATCCCAAAGACCGGTGCGGAACGACAAAGTCGCATCCCAATCCACTGCCGGGCGCGTGTCCCAAGGGCTGCGTTCCTTGAGCGGATCGGACACAACATGCGCCGCCGCGAAGGCCGTGCGCGTCAATGGAACGCGGGGGGCGCGAACGACAAGCGGCACGCCAATCATTTGATAAGGCTTGATTGTCCCGGCATAGGTCGGCAACATCAGCATGGTCAATCTCCCCGATCAGTGGCCATTGTCAGCGCGAATCATATCCGCTGCTTTTTCTGCAATCATAATGGTTGGCGCGTTGGTGTTGGATGAAACAACAGAGGGCATGATTGAGGCATCAACAACACGCAACGCATCTATGCCGTTGAACTTCAAACGCGGCGAGACCACAGCAGCCGGATCAATGCCCATCCGGCAGGTCCCTGCCGGGTGATGGTCAGTTTTGGCGTTGGCACAAGCGTAGTTGAAATAATCCTGATCAGTCGCAACATGAGGCCCTGGCAACCGCTCCGCCAGCACATATGGTTTGAGAGCTTCCTGCCGCATCATTTCCCGCGCCAACTTCAATCCACGGATGGACATTTCGCGGTCATAGGGATCAGCCCAATAGTTCGGGTCAATCAGAGGGGCGGCAATCGGGTCAGCACTTGAAAGCCTTACCGTTCCGCGCGAACGCGGACGCAAATATGCAGAATTGAGCGTGACCCCGCCATGCGGCATCGCAGCAACACCTGCTTCAATTCCGGAGCCCAAACCAAGGTGAAACTGAATATCCGGCGAGCGGGCATTTTCGTCCGCATACCAAAAACCACCAGTTTCAAACAGGCTTGATGCGACGGGTCCCTTGCGTGTCAGAAGATATTGCAAACCGGCAACTGCCGACCAAAGTGGTTTGGCATATTTGTCATATGTGTGGTCACCCGTGCATTCGGAAATCACAAACAGATCGACATGATCCTGAAGGTTGGACCCGACGCCCGGTTGATCGAACACAGGTGCGATACCAACCGATTTCAAATGATCCGCCGGACCAATTCCCGAGAGCATCAACATGCGCGGCGAGCCTATTGCACCCGATGAAAGGATCACTTCCCGTTCTGCCAAATGCTTGGTGCCATCAAACATTTCTGCGCCGATCGCCCTACCCTTCTCAACCAGAATCCGCTTCACTTGCGCGCCGGTTTTCACGGTCAAATTGGTTCGATTTTTTGCCGGTCCAAGATAGGCCATCGCAGCAGATGAGCGCCGCGCGTTGCGCTGCGTCAGTTGGTAATAACCGACGCCGTCCTGGCTCGCGCCCGTCATGTCGAGGTTGCGCGGAATGCCCATCTGCGCCGCAGCCGCAAACCAGGCCTCGCAAATCGGCAGCGGGGCGGACGGTTGCGAGACGCCGAGCGGGCCGCCCTTGCCGTGATATTCATTGTCAAAAGTGTCATTGTCTTCCGCCTTGCGGAAATACGGCAGCACATCGCGATAGCCCCAACCATCGCAGCCCGTCTGGCGCCATTCGTCATAGTCCAGCGCATTGCCGCGCGTATAGATCTGCGCATTGATCGACGAGCCGCCGCCGATCACCTTGGCCTGCGTGTAGCGGATAACCATATTGTTCATGTGTTTCTGAGGCACCGAATGCCAGCCCCAGGAGCCGATGCCCTTGGTCATCTTCGCAAAGCCTGCTGGCAGATGATAAAACGGATGCCGGTCCGTTCCGCCCGCCTCGAGAAGCAGCACCTTCACGTCCGGATTTTCACTGAGCCGCGCAGCAAGAACACACCCTGCCGAGCCACCACCAATGATCACATAATCGTAAGCCATGAGCGCCTCTAGAGTTTTGGGATATGCAGGCCGCCACCCGCGTCAATGATGGAACCCGTCGCAAACGGCAGCGCGCCCGATGCCAGCGCCGCGCAAATCGCCGCAATATCTTCCGGCGATCCCCATCGACCCTCTGGCACCAAACCGCCTGCAATCAGCGCGTCATATTTTGCCGATACTTGCGCGGTCATGTCTGTCTTGATGATGCCGGGGCGGACCTCGAAAACGTCAATGCCCTCGCCCGCCAACCGCAGCGCCAAACCCTTGGCAAACATCGACAGCGCGGCTTTCGACATGCAGTAATCCATCCGTTCAGGTGAGGCCATCTCTGCGGAAGCCGACGTAATGAACTGGATCGAGCAGCGCTTATCGGCCTTACCCGCCAGCATCACCTTTGCCACGGCTTGTGTGAAAAACACGGTGCCGCGAGCGTTGATGTTCATTACCGCATCATAAGTAGATGGATCCAACTCTAGAAAATCACCGCGTTTTGGCGAAGCAATCCCGGCATTGTTGATCAGGCAATCAATTCGTCCGTGGCGTTTGACGATTTCTGCAACAACCGCTTCATGTGTCTCGACTGCAGCCAAGTCAAACGCCATCACACCATCTGACGCTGTCCTGTCCAGCCGCACGACCGTGAAGCCATCCACTTCCAGCCGCCCGGCAATCGCCGCGCCGATGCCCCGCGCTGCGCCTGTGACAACAGCGACCCGGCTCATGATGTAAGCTCCGTTCGGCGAATGTAATCGGCCACGCGCAGCGCCTGCGCCGCCACTGTCAGCGACGGGTTGACGGCTGCAGACGTCGGCAGGAACCCGGCGTCCATGACAAACAGGTTCGCATGGTCATGGGCGCGGCACCAGGGATCGAGCGGCGCGGTTGCCGGGTCATTGCCGATGCGCACGGTGCCGCACTGGTGCGAAGGCAGACGCCCATCAACCAACTGTGTCAGGATGATCGGATAGCCGGCAGCTTTCATCACCTCGCGGGTGCGCTCCACCAATTTGTAATGCGCCGCCATGTTGGAAAACTGCCAGTCAAGAATGACCTGTTCGCCGTCAATGCGCACCCGGCTTTCCGGGCGCGGCAGATCTTCAGAAACCAGATACCAATCCACCGCCCGGTTGGCGACCGGTGCGAGCGCCCATTCGGGGATCACCGGCACCCGCGATTTCATGATCGGCGCCGTAACGCGGCCAAGGAGTTGCACCTGCCCCAGCGGCCCCGAGCCTTCGCCGTCATCAAAATAGAAATCATTGAAATGCAGCGTCTTTTGATAGACTGAATCGTTCACGGTCCTTGGATCAATCGCCAGCATGAACGTCGCATTGTGGTTCATGAAATTGCGGCCGACCTGATCGGAGCTGTTGGCCAGCCCGTTCGGATTCCTGCCGTTGGCCGATTTCATCAGAAGCACCGACGAGCGCACCGCCCCTGCAGACAACACAGTCAGCTTCGGCGACAGCCGCTTTTCTTTGCCATCGTGCCGGTAAACAATTGCGCTGATCCGGTTTTCCTCGTCTGTCTCCAGCCGCAATACATCCGCGCCGGTCTGGAGCGTGATGTTCGGGTCTTTCAATGCAGCAGCGAGACCGCAGCTTTCGGCATCCATCTTGCCGGTCAGCGTATCGGGAAATGCATCAAACGGCGTCTTGGCCCGCTTCAGCCAGCGCTCGATATCAACGCCAAGCGGCAGGCTCGCCGGATGCAGCCCAGCCCTCTTGAGGCGTTCGCGCACCAACGCAATCGCCGGTTCATCCGGGACAGGCGCATGCGGATAGGGCATGGAATGGTGTGGCTCGGTCGGGTCTTCGCTCATGGTTCCACGCACCTGATAAAGCTGTTCGGCCTTGGAATACCAGGGCTCCAATTCCTCGTACGGAAATGGCCAGGCCGGCGACACGCCGCCTTCGGCAAAATGTAATTCCGCAAAGTCTTCCTTGCGGTAGCGGAACAGAACCGCGCCGTAGAATTTCGTATTACCGCCAACCACATGGTAGTTCCCCGGGTTGAACGCCTTGCCATCCTTGTCGAGCCACATTTCCTTCGGACGGAAAAATCCGCGCTGAAAGATCGCCCGCGCATCCCGCGTTTCCGGCGAGTCCAGTAGTCGCTGCCCTTTTTCAAGTATCAGCACCCTCGCGCCCGAACCTACCAGCCCTGCCGCGAGCGTCGCTCCGCCCATGCCGGAACCGATGATGACGATGTCGGGCGTTGTGCTCACAGTGGCTTTACCCAGTTGGCGCGCGTGCGGCCAACACGCATGGTCAGCGTCTTCACTTCCATGAATTCATCCAGACCAAACCGGCCAAGCTCACGCCCGGAGCCGCTTTGCTTGAACCCGCCGAAAGGCATTTCCGGATAGCCATCCATCCAGGTGTTGGTCCAGATCGTGCCTGCCTGCACGCGCCGCGCAAAGGCGAGACAAGTGTGGACATTCTCGCTCCACACGCCCGCCGACAAGCCGTAGGAAGCATCGTTGGCCAATGCAATGGCTTCGTCCAGAGTCTCGAAAGTCATGACGGACAAAACCGGTCCGAACACCTCCTCGCGCGCGATGGCCATCGTCTTGGTGACATTGGAAACCACCGTCGGCTTATAGAATTGGCCGGAAAGCCCCGGCACCGAGAACCCGCCGCCGCCGATCCGCACTGTCGCGCCCGCCGCTTCCGCATCGCGGACATAACCGTCAATCTTGCCATGATGCGCCGCCGAAATGATCGCGCCGACTTGCGTCCTTGGATCCAGCGGATCGCCGAACGGAACCCTGGCGGACAGCTTCACCACACGGTCGAGCAAGTCTTCCGCCACATCCTCATGCACGATGATCCGGCTGCTGGAGCTGGGCGGCAAAAATCCGCAGGCGATTTTCCCGGATGCTGATCTGGAAAGCGCGGCGGATGCCGTGACATTCGGCGTCTATTTCAACGCCGGCGAATGCTGCAACTCCGGCAGCCGGATCATCGTCCATGAAGATGTGGCAGAAGACCTCATCAACCGTGTGGTGAAGCTGTCGGCCAAGGTTCCGTTCG
>JANMEX010000071.1:0-2845 GCA_031377485.1 Phyllobacteriaceae bacterium | reverse complement strand
CGTGCTACAAGCTTGGACATATGAAACTCCTAATCCACGTGGTTACTCTGACAGCATTCCCGTCAGCCGTTTTGTGCGCTGATCGGATAACCACAACCTAACCAACGCCTCTTTCCATCCGTTTAAGGAACACGGTTTCCATAAAATGAATTTTCAAATGGAAATTGCGGACGGTTGCATGGCCGGGTTCACCGCAACCTGATCCGCATCGGAAGTCCGCCTTCAGCCTGCGTCGTCAGTTTTTGCACCGGCCATGGTGCCAACCCCGGAAATGGCTCGAAACGGAAGCGCCGCAACAGGATTGCGAGCGCAATCACTGCTTCCTGCAAGGCAAAACTTGCCCCGATACACACGCGCGGGCCAAGTCCAAACGGCAGATACTGGAACCTGTCAATCTTGTCGCGGTTGTGCGGATGGAAGCGCGATGGATCGAAGGAATTTGGATTGTCCCAATATTTGCGATGGCGGTGAATGGTCCAAGGCATGATCAAAACCGATGTGCCTGCCGGTATTTTCAGATCACTCCATTGGTCATCTTTCAGCGGCGAGCGGTTTATGGATGGCGCAGGCGGGTAAAGGCGCAGTGCCTCTTCAAACGCGGCGCGGGTGAAAGGCAACCTGTCCAGCCAGGTTTGTGGCTCGCCAAGTGTATCCCAAGTCGAGTCTATTTCGCCTGCAACTTTTGCCAACTCGTCTGGCGCTTTTGACAAAAGATAGAGCGTCCAGCCCAAAGCCCTGGCTGTGGTCTCATGGCCCGCGCCAATGAAAGTAATGATGTTGTCTTCAATCTCAGCGCGGCTCAGGCCTTCCGGTCCTTCCGTCTTCAAGAGCAAAGTCAGGAAATCATTGGGCGCCTTTTCCGGATTTTTGGCGATCAGCGCTTTTCGCGCATCCATCGTGCGCGAGACAATCTGACGGAAGAATGCGAGCGATTTGCGCCCGCGGATCTGCGTGAACCGTGGCACCCAATCGGGCGCCCCCAGAAGATCAAACGGATCGACCCGGCCCATGGTCTCAAAAAGCCGCTCGACCTCATGGCCGAACGTATCGGCATCTCCATCGATCTGGTTGGAAAACAGCGTCGCCGCCAGAATTTTGTAAGTGAGTTGCGTCATGTCTTTTGACACATCTGTCAGCGTATCCGCGCGGGCGGCGTAATGTTCGGCGAATTCTTCCGATACATCTTTCATTGCCTTGGCAAAGCCGAAAATATGGCGCGGCGTAAACACCGGTGCCATGGCCTTGCGCGAGCGCTTCCAGACGTCTCCCTCGGCCGTCAGCAACCCGTCGCGCAGAATTGGGCGAAGGATGCGCTGGCGCACCGGAGCCATGACATAATTGGCCGATTCATCGATCAGGATATGCTTGATGAGGCCAGGATCATTGGCGATAAGCGTGTTGATCCCAAGCGAACGCACCATCACATAAGGTTCGTTGAACGATTGTTCACCCCAGATTTCCAGCGGGTTTCGATAAACCGTCCGGATCAATTCAAATGTCCCGATCGGCGTTGTCCGAGGCACCGGGAAAGGTGGAGTAAACAGATTTGGTTCCGGTTCCATGAGTTTGACTTAACCTTTGCTCGGCCTTGGCAAGAAAGCCTCAAGCTTTAGATAGTCGCCATCGGCACCATGTCAAACAAGACAGGACATTGCATTTTAGTGCGTGATTTTACCCGACGGTAATCAGTCGCTGTTAGCAGGCCCGCGGTATTTGTGGAGAGATCATGACTGTTTCCAATTCAGCCGCGCCAGATCCGGAAAAAGCAGGCAGCGGGTATGCCACCGTCCGGGTTGAAACAAGCATCGAGATGAAAGCGGATGAATTCTTTGCCTGGTATTTGCAGGAGCCGCTTGAAAATTTCATGCTGGGCACGATGATTGTGCCTCCCATCACCGGGTCAACCGCACTTGCGGGACCTCAATGGGGCGAGGCTGGCTCCAGCCGTAAAATATTCTTCAAGGACGGCACAACCTCACTTGAACGCATAATCGAAACGAATTTTCCGCACTCTTATCATTATCAGCCATGGGCCTATACCAATCCCGTCCGATTGTTATCCGACTATGCGGTCTCCACAATGCGTGCTGTCCAAGATGGCAACAAGACCCGCATCATTTGGGACTATGGCTTCCACGCCCGCTACACGCTGGTCAAACCGCTGCTACAACTGTTCGTCACGCTGGACTGGAAGCGCAATCTTGCCAACGGCCTGAAGGTGATCAAGGCACACCTGGAAACGCACGGAACCACGCGCCGGATCCGTTAGCCAGAGTTCAAAGCGCCAGCTGCGGCTCTGGCGGAACATAGGCCGCCCGGGCGGCCCTCACTGCATCGTGATTATCGCCTGCCCATTTGATCAACGCACCCACCGGCGTCAGCATCGAGCGGCCGAGCGGCGTAAGGGCATACTCCACCTTGGGAGGTATTGTCGGATAATGCGTACGCGACACCAGCCCGTCATACTCAATCTGCCGCAAAGTTTGCGCCAGCATCCGGGGGGAAATATCGCTGATCTGCTTTTTCAACGCGGAAAAACGCAGCGTGCCGGACTGCAACTCCATCAGCACCAGCAATGTCCAGCGATCGCCGAGCCGGTCAAGCACATCACGGATCGGGCATTGCGGCGCAAAATCGGCACCAGACTTATGCAAGGTCATTTTCGAGGCTCCGGATAGTTACTTCAGCGTAACTGACTATGGATTTCGTCACGTCTTGCGCGACTTTCTCATAGTATTAAATCAGAACTGACTTCAAAAGTCATACCCAATTTTTTACCGAAGGATATCATCATGGCGATAGCCACCAACGAAATATTGCTGGTCACCGGCGCATCCGGCAAATT
>JANMEX010000032.1:0-1675 GCA_031377485.1 Phyllobacteriaceae bacterium | reverse complement strand
GCCAAGACTGAAGCCGACGCGATGGTTCGCAGCGAAGGCGAGGAGCAGGTTGCGCCCGCTTTTGACGGCGGCGCTTTGGTTGCTTCGCAAAATATGATGGCCGATGCGCCCGCTGGCGCCGAGGTTCGGCGCAAGCAGGTTGCAGAGCCGATGTTCGCGCAAGGCCGACAGGCTCAAGACGCTGCGTCTGGCCTTGCCGCACCTGAGGCCATGATCGCCCCTGCGCCAATGCCGGAAGCGCCGATTGTGGACGAGGTCAACCGTGACAAGTTCCCTGAATTCAAATCGAACAGCGTGGTGGCAGTCGCCGAGCAGCCGGTCTCGACCTTCTCGGTGGATGTTGACACATCCGGCTATTCGTCGCTGCGGCGGGCGCTCAATCAGGGTGTCTTACCGGACCGCGAATCTGTGCGCATCGAGGAGATGGTCAATTATTTCCCCTACTCTTATGCCGGTCCGGAAAAGGCCGAGGATGCGTTCAAGGCAAACGTGACGGTGACGCCGACCCCGTGGAACGCGAACACCAAGCTGCTGCATGTTGGCATCAAGGGCTACGATTTGCCCGTTGCGGAGCAAAAACCGGCCAACCTGGTATTCTTGTTGGATGTTTCCGGTTCGATGGACGAACCGGACAAGCTACCGCTGCTCAAATCCTCTTTCCGGCTTTTGGTCAACAAACTCAAGCCGACCGATACTGTGTCAATCGTCACATATGCCGGGGATGCCGGCATTGTGCTGGAACCGACAAAGGTTTTGGAAAAGGCGAAAATTCTCAACGCCATTGATACGCTGCAGCCCGGCGGTTCGACAGCGGGCGAGGCGGGTATCAATGCAGCTTATGCTTTGGCGCAAAAGGCTTTCGTCAAGGATGGCGTCAACCGCATCATGTTGGCCACCGATGGCGACTTCAATGTCGGTGCGGCTTCCGATGAGGATCTGAAAAAGTTGGTCGAGGAAAAGCGCAAGACCGGCGTGTTTCTGTCGATACTCGGATTTGGCCAAGGCAATTATCAGGACAATTTGATGCAGACGCTGGCACAGAACGGCAACGGCATTGCCGCCTATATAGACACGCTGTCGGAAGCGGAAAAAGTGCTGGTGCAGGAGGCAACCGCTTCGCTGTTCACCATTGCCAAGGATGTGAAAATTCAGGTCGAGTTCAACCCGGCACGTGTCTCCGAATATCGTCTGATCGGCTATGAAACCCGGCATTTGAACAATGAGGATTTCAACAATGATCGGGTGGACGCAGGCGACATCGGTTCCGGCCATACGGTGACAGCCATCTATGAAATGACGATGAAAGGCGCGCCGGGCCAGACCAATGATCCGCTGCGGTATGAAAATCAGGCTGAACCTGCGGGTGATTCGGCGGGTGAATATGCCTTCGTGAAAATCCGCTACAAGCTGCCAAATGAAGCCACCAGCCGTCTGGTAACTCAGCCCGTGACGGACCAAAATGCAGTCGCTGATCTTGGTGCAGCGCCGGAAGATGTGCGCTTCGGTATTGCAGTGACCGCCTTCGGCCAGAAGCTGCGCGACGAGGATGCTACGGCGAATTATCCGCTGTCGGACATCGAAAAGCTGGCGGCGTCCGGCAAGGGCACTGATGCTTTCGGTTACCGTGGTGAATTCATCAAATTGGTCCGGCTGGCGGCCGGTCTGCTGCCAAATT
>JANMEX010000020.1:0-7339 GCA_031377485.1 Phyllobacteriaceae bacterium | reverse complement strand
GCTGATCTACGCGTCCAACGCGACGATCATTTTCGGCACCGACACGTTCCTTGGCGGCTATGCGCGCACGGCCCATCCTTATGACTTCCGTTCGGTGCGCTACTGCTTTGCAGGTGCGGAACCGGTCAAGCCATCAACGCGTGAGACCTATATGGACAAGTTCGGTTTGCGCATCCTTGAAGGCTATGGCGTAACGGAGACCGCGCCCGTCATTTCGATCAACACGCCAATGTACAACAAGGCTGGAACTGTCGGAAAAATCATGCCGGGCATGGAGTGGCGGCTTGATGCAGTGCCCGGTGTTGAGGAGGGCGGACGGCTTTATGTTCGCGGGCCGAATGTGATGGCGGGTTATCTGAAAGCTGACAAGCCAGGTGTTCTGGAAGTGCTTGAAGACGGTTGGCATGATACGGGCGACATTGTCACGATAGACGCCGAAGGGTTTGTTGCCATCCGTGGCCGGGCCAAGCGCTTTGCCAAGATTGGTGGTGAAATGGTGTCACTGGCGGCAGTGGAGGCGCTTGCGGGCGATCTTTGGAAGGGTTCACTGTCCGCTGTTGCGACCATGCCGGACCAAAAGAAGGGCGAGCGACTGGTGCTTCTCACTGACCGGCAGGACGCGACACGCGCCGGGTTTCTGGCCTATGCCAAGTTGAAAGGCGCAATGGACATGATGGTGCCTGCGGAAGTGCGTATCATCGACAAGATGCCGGTGCTGGGCTCAGGCAAGATCGACTTTGTGTCGGTCACCAAACTGGTGCGCGGCGAAGCAGGACAAGTGCCTGTTGCCAAAGCAGCCTGATAGCGCGCTTGAAACTGCAAAGCCCGGCTGGAAACTTCCGGGCTTTGCTTTTTAGAGGATCCCAAGCTGGCGCGCGGCTTCCGCAAGATCTTCCTGTGGACGCGGGCCGATCTGGCTGATGCAGATCGAAGCGGCCATCGAGCCGAGGCGGCCGCAATCGGCCAGTGATTTGCCTTGTGTCAAGCCAAACAGAACACCTGACGCATAGAGATCGCCCGCACCTGTCGTGTCCACTACCCGTTCGACCGGGACCGGCTTGATGACGGCGGTTTCATGGCCCCTTGTGATGACCGAGCCTTTTTCTGACAGGGTGACGGCAGCAAGTTGGCAATCATTTCGCAAGAGGCCGAGGGCGGTTTCAAAATCAGCTGTCTGGTAGAGCGCCTTCAACTCATGCTCGTTTGCGAACACGATATCGACGGTCTTGGAGCGCATCAGTTCAAGGAATTCGGCGCGGTAGCGGTCGACGCAAAAGCTGTCGGAAAGGGTCATTGCCATTTTGCGCCCATGCTTGTGGGCAATGGTTGCGGCAAGACGGATCGCGTCTTTGGCAAGCGGGGGATCCCAGAGATAGCCTTCAAAATAGGTGATTTGCGAGCCCGAGACCTTGTCTTCCTCAATGTCGGAAGGTTGCAACTCAACGCAGGCGCCCAGATACGTGTTCATCGATCGCTCGCCGTCGGGCGTGACAAAAATCATCGAACGGGCGGTCGGCGGCGTGCCTTTGAGCGGCAACGTGTCGAAAGCCACGCCTTGGGCATGGATGTCATGGGTGAAAATACCGCCAAGATGATCATTGGAGACTTTGCCGAAATAGGCAGCCTTTCCACCAAGATTGGCAACGCCTGCTGCAGTATTGCCAGCTGAGCCGCCGGACGCCTCGACCGCAGGACCCATGCGCGAATACAGAAGCTCGGCGCGTTCGGCGTCGATCAGATTCATCGCGCCTTTGATGATGCCGTTTGAGACGAGAAAATCATCTTCAGTTCGGGCGATGATATCGACGATTGCATTGCCGATGGTTAGTACATCATGGGTGGTCATGGGCCTGCCTTTGTGGCGTTTTTCAAAACGGCCACTCCCTAAACGTTTGGGACTGAATTTGAAAGCCCCGCGCCCAAGTATCAGGCAGTGCGCTTTTCCGGCGATTTGCAAAGGTCTGCAATAATACAGCGTTCACACTCCGGTTTGCGGGCCTTGCAGACATAGCGGCCATGTAGGATCAGCCAGTGATGAGCGTGAAACAGATAGGGTTCGGGAATGGCCTTCAACAGTTTTTGCTCGACCTGATCTGGTGTCTTGCCGGGCGCAAGGCCAAGACGGTTGCCGAGGCGAAAAATATGGGTATCAACCGCCATGGTCGGCTGACCGAACGCCATCGAAAGGACAACGTTGGCAGTTTTGCGCCCGACTCCCGGCAGTTTTATCAGGTCATCGCGTTTGTCCGGCACGATGCTGTTGTGATCACGGATCAAGGTTTGCGACAGGGCGATGACGTTCTTGGCCTTGTTGCGCCACAGGCCGATGGTCTTGATGTATTCGCCGACCTTGTCCTCACCGAGCGCAAGCATTTTTTCCGGTGTATCGGCAATTTCAAACAGCGCACGCGTGCCTTGTTGACGCCAACGTCGGTTGCCTGCGCCGACAGGACGACGGCAACCAAAAGGGTGAAGGCATTGACGTGTTCAAGTTCGCCCTTCGGCTCGGGGTTTTGCTGTTTGAACCGTTCGAAAATCGCCGTGACTTCTTCTCGCGTATACAGCGCCTTGACGTTTTTTTTCGCTTGTTTTGTCGCAGGGGTCTTTTTCTCTGACATCACCTGCCTATACTCACATTCATGGACAGCGCCAATGACGCGACAGAACAGCTTGCAGATTTTCACGCGGTTTTAACGCCGCACCGTTCGCTTGGGCCTAACGGGTTTCGCATCTTGATGTTCATCCTGATCGGCTGCTGGTTTTTTACCGGACTGGTGTTTGTCACGATGGGTGCATGGCCGATCTTCGGATTCTTCGGGCTTGATGTTTTGGCGATCTACATCGCGTTTCGCATCAACTACCGTTCGGCACGCTGCCATGAAGAGGTTCGGCTTACGCGCGAAGAGTTGTTGATCAGACGGATCGAAGTGTCGGGAAAGAGCCGAGAGAGTGTGTTCAACCCGTTCTGGACGCGCTTGAAAGTGGTGAAACACCCTTATGCGGGTGTGACCGGTCTTACCGTATTGTGCCGCGGGGCGCGCGTTCCGATCGGAGATTTTCTCAATCCCGATGATCGGGAAAGTTTTGCCAAGGCATTTGGTTTGGCTTTAGCGAAAGTGAAACGACGCTGAACACCCAAGAATCGGGTGGCGAAGCAGTAATTGAATGGTGCATGCTCATCTCAAGGAGATTTGCCATGCTGCAATCCATTGCTGAATTTATCGGTGAAGCCGATGTTCCGGCGCGAGACTATGAGACAATCGCGAAAGTGATCGAGGCGATCAGTGAAGATTTCCGGGATCAGCCATCGTTGGATGAATTGTCGCGTATCGCAGGTGTCGACCCGACGGGTTTGCAAAAGCTTTTCACCCGCTGGGCTGGATTGTCGCCCAAGGCTTTTTTGCAGGCGGTGACACTGGATCACGCCAAGCGGTTGCTTGATGGCGGGATGCCGCTTTTGGAAACATCGCATGAACTTGGCCTATCTGGACCAAGCCGCCTGCATGATTTGTTTGTCACGCATGAAGCGATGTCGCCCGGAGACTACAAGACCGGTGGTAAAGGCTTGGTGATAAGCTACGGTTTCCATGCCGGTCCATTCGGTCGTGCTCTGGCAATGGCAACGGAACGCGGGCTTTGCGGGTTGGCATTTTCGGACGGTGATGACGAAGCGGCACTGAAAGACATGACGCGGCGCTGGCCGTTTGCGAGCTACATCCGCGATGATGCCGCAACGCGTCCCTATGTGCGCCGCGTGTTTGATCCGGCGCGGTGGCGGGCCAATGAGCCGCTGCGGATCGTATTGATCGGCACAGATTTTCAGGTGCGCGTCTGGGAGGCGCTGCTCAAAGTGCCGATGGGCACGGCCTGCCGGTATGGTGATCTGGCCCGCGACATCGGCAATGGCAAGGCGTCGCGCGCGGTTGGGGCAGCGGTTGGTGCCAATCCAATTTCGTTTGTGGTGCCGTGCCATCGGGCCGTGGGTTCTACCGGGGCGTTGACCGGCTATCATTGGGGTCTGACGCGCAAGCGTGCGATCCTTGGCTGGGAAGCGGGGCAAGTGGCCGCACACTGAAGGCGCTTCAAATCGGCGACCGGCTCGGCTAGCATCGCGGGACAATAACAAGGGATTGAACAAGGAATTGCAGCATGATTGTCACCGTCGGCTCCATCAACATTGATCTCTTCGCCAATGTTCCGCGCTTGCCTTTGCCGGGTGAGACAATCAAGGGCACGGGCTTTTCGACTGCGCCCGGTGGCAAGGGGGCTAATCAGGCGCTTGCCGCGCAACGGGCGGGCGCCGAAGTCTCGATGGTCGGCGCGGTCGGCAAAGACGCTTTTGCCGAAAGCGCGTTGCTTTTGCTCAAGCAGGATGGTGTCGATCTTTCAAGGGTCAAGGAAACATCCGCGCCGACCGGCACTGCCATCATCATGGTCGGCGGTGATGGCGAAAATGTCATTGCGATCATTTCCGGCGCCAACATGGAGGTGACCAAAGACCAGTTCGGCGACCTCGCCTTCACTAAGGGTGATGTAATCCTGTTGCAGCTTGAAATCGGGTTCGACACGGTAAAAGCGGCAATTGGCAAGGCGCGTGCTTTCGGCGCACTAAGCGTGCTCAACATCGCGCCATTCGATCAAGATTGCGTGGCCATGATGACCGAAGCGGATATCACCATTGCCAATGAAACGGAGTTTGATCTGGCCTCGACGGCCATGGCGCTTTCAGGTGCCACGCTGCAGGAAAAGATGCGTGATTTCGTGAAGCGAACCGGTCGCATCATCATGGTTACGCTTGGCGGCGACGGGGTGGTGGCGGCGACGGCGACGGAATTTCATCAGGTTCCGGCGTTGAAGGTGACACCGGTGGATACGGTGGGCGCTGGCGACACATTCTGCGGATATCTGGGAGCCGGGCTTCATGCCGGGCTTGCTTTGCCGGACGCCATGCGGCTGGCGGCAGCGGCGGGGTCGCTCGCCTGCACCAAACCTGGTGCACAGCCTGCAATTCCGACGCTGGATGACGTTCAGGCAGCACTGACATGAGGACGTGAGGCAGATGCTGGTTCTGCCCAAAGGCATCAAGCACATTCCTGGTGCGCTCGACCGGGCCGCACAAGAAGCGCTCGTGGAAGATATCCGTGCAGTGGTCGTTGCCGCTCCGTTGTTTACGCCCGCCATGCCGAAGACCGGCAAGGAAATGTCGGTGCGCATGACCAATTGTGGTGCGCTCGGCTGGGTGACAGACAGGACCCAAGGCTACCGCTACCAGCCGGCACATCCGGTGACCAGCTTGCCATGGCCGCCGATTCCGGAGCGGCTGATGGAAATCTGGCGAACCTGGTCGGCCAGCACATATGAGCCGGAAGCCTGCCTCGTCAATTTTTATACCGAGAAAGCGAAAATGGGCCTGCATCAAGATCGTGACGAGCAGGATTTTGATGCACCGGTCCTTTCGGTATCCTTGGGCGATGCGTGCCTGTTCCGCGTCGGCGGGGTGAAGCGGGAGGATCGGACGGTCTCATTCCGGCTGGAAAGTGGCGACATTGTTCTGATCGGGGGGCCAAGCCGACTGGCTTTTCACGGCGTGGACCGGATTTATCCGGCCACATCAACACTTTTGAAGAACGGCGGGCGGATCAATTTGACCATGCGGCGGGTCACAAAGCCGGTTTAGAGCTTCCTCAATGACACTTCCTTGACCAGATGGTCAGGACCCTTTGTCAGGATCAAGTCCGCACGGGGCCTTGTCGGCAAAATGTTCTCGACCAGATTTTTCATGTTGATGTTGGTCCACAGATTTTCGGCAATCGACAGCGCCGCGTCCTCGGTCAGCGCGGTGTAGCGGTGGAAAAAGCTTTTGGGATCACGAAAGGCAGTTTCGCGCAGCTTCATGAACCGCTCAACATACCATTTGTGGATCAGCTTTTCGTCGGCGTCGATGTAGATGGCGAAATCGAAATAATCCGAAACAAACGGCACGACCTTGCCGTCTTTCGGCAGCTGGCGCGGCTGCAAGACATTGATGCCTTCGAAAATCAAAATATCCGGACGGTCTATGGTGATGAATTCGTTCGGCACCACGTCATAGACCAGATGCGAATAGAAGGGCGCCCGCACTTCGCCGCGCCCGGCCTTGATGGCACCCAGAAAGTTCATCAGAGCGTTTACGTCATAGCTTTCCGGAAAACCCTTGCGGTCCATAAGACCTTTCTCGCGCAAGATCTCATTTGGAAAAAGGAACCCATCGGTGGTGACATGTGCGACACGCGGGCTTGAGGGCCAGCGGCGCAGAAGCTCACGCAGGATGCGGGCGGTGGTGGATTTGCCAACAGCGACTGAGCCGGCGATGCCGATGATAAACGGTGTTTTTGTTGCTTCATCAAGGTTCAGGAAGCGTTTGCGCTGCTGGAACAGGATTTGGCTGGATTCGACATGTGCCGACAAAAGCCGTGACAGCGACAGATAGATGCGCCGCAGTTCATCCAGATTGATCGGATCGCCGAGTGAGCGGAGACGATCAAGGTCCTGCGCGGTCAAGGTCAGCGGCGTGTCGGCGCGAAATTCCGCCCAACGATCTGCAGCAAATGTCCGGTAGGGAGAAAAAGCGGTGTTCAAACCGTCATCCATGCCGCTTTATTCCCTTCACCCAGGCGCTTTTGATCATTGATCAGAACGCGCCGCCTTTTCCTGAAGGCCCGACTGCGAAGTCCGGCGTTCGAGCTCGGCCAACACGGCATCAAGCTTAACTCCGGCGATCTTCAGGACCACAAGCCAATGATAAAGAAGGTCTGCGGATTCAGCTATCAGGCTTTCGTCGTCCCCCTTGACGGCGGCAATCACGGTTTCAATTGCCTCTTCGCCCATCTTCTGCGCCGCTTTGTCGATGCCTTTGGCGACAAGCTTGGCTGTCCATGATGTGCCGTCGGTGACGGCCGCGCGGGCCGACACAATGGTTTCAAGATCGGAAAGGGAAAATGACATTCTGTTTTCTCAAGCCACGGGATCAAGGCGCATCGGAATGCCGGCTGACGCCATATGCGCCTTGGCCTCGGCAATCGTATAGGTTCCGAAATGGAAAATCGAGGCGGCAAGAACGGCAGCGGCATGGCCCTGTTTGACGCCCGCCACCAGATGGTCGAGATCGCCGACACCGCCAGACGCAATCACCGGCACGCGCACGGCGTCAGCCACGGCGCGGGTGAGGCCAATGTCATAGCCGATCTTGGCGCCATCACGGGCCATCGACGCCAAGAAAGTTTCGGCACCGGGCGAAGAAGACCGCTGGCAGATTTTCACGCACGGCGGCCGCAACGCCACCGGCATTGATGCCGTAGAA
>JANMEX010000006.1:0-1681 GCA_031377485.1 Phyllobacteriaceae bacterium | reverse complement strand
GCCGAGACCCTGACCGGGCTTTCCGGGCTTGGCGATCTGGCCCTGACCTGCACCTCGCTGCAATCGCGCAATTTCGCGGCCAAGGCGTTGGCTGTTTGTGCGCGGGTCTGTGACGGTGTTGTGTTTGAGCGCACCCGAATGAAGCGACTGTTTCGCCTCCCTCCGACACTACAATGACCCGAGCACTTCGGCGACTGTGTTGCGGAACCAGCGATGGGCGGCTGTGCCTGTGCTGCGCTTGTGCCATAGCATGCAGATGTTCGCCACGTTCAGGGGCATCGGTGGCAAGAAGATATCCAAGCCGAGTTGTGGCGCCATCCGTGTCGCCAACTGTTCGGGTACCAAGGCCACGAGGTCGCTGCCTGCCACGGCAATGCAGACGCCCGAGAAGACCGGCATCGTCATGATCACGCGGCGCGTTCGCCCCATGCGGGCCAATGCGGCATCGCCCATCGCCTTGAGGTTTCCTTCGGGCGAAAACACCACATGGCCAAGGTCACAGAACAGGTCAATCGGCACTACCGAGCCGGTTGGCACGCCGGATTTGTCCATCCTTGGATGGCCTGTGCGCGCAATCATGACAAAACGGGACTGAAACAGCGGTTGATGCTCGCTCCATGGTGGAAAATCGGTTTCGGGAACCAGAGCCATATCCACGCCGGTTCGTTCCAGAATGCCGACATAGCTTTCCGGCAAAAGATCCACCAATTGCACCTGCATATGCGGAGCCCGGCGAGACAGGATATCCGCCAATCTCGGCATAAGCATCACGGCAAAGAAATCTGATGCTGCAATCTTGAAGCTCTGGGTCACACCGGAAGGATCAAAATCGACATGCTCCAGCAACAGCTTTTCCAGATCATCCAGAATAAGCTTGAGCGGCACTTCAAGACTGCGGGCGAAGTCTGTTGGCACAATCCGCTGACCTTGCCGGACAAAGAGCGGATCATCGAGTGCCCCGCGTAGCCGGCCCAAAGCCGCCGATACCGCCGACTGCGAGAGGCCAACGCGCTCGGCCGCCTTGACTGTCGATTTTTCGGCAAGCAGCGCGTTGAGAACACGCAAGAGATTGAGGTCAAAGGTGCGCAAATTCATCGTGTTGATATATATTATCTAAAACATTTGTTTCACAAATTTATCCTGCCAGCAGAACATTGGCCAACAAGAAATTGAAGAAAGGATGTTGCCATGGCCCAACGAACTTCGCCTGAACAGATTGAATGGTTGGGGACTAGATATAAAATTCTTCTCGACATGTCCCAAACCGGAGCGCGTCTGGGCATTTTCGAGAGTATCGACCAGCCCGGATACGGCCCGCCGCGCCACATCCACAAGGCCGAGGATGAAACCTTCTACATCCTCGCGGGTGAAGTTGAATTCTGGCAGGAAGGCGTGTCCACAAGGCACAGCGCTGGTGAGGTCGTATTCATTGAAAGAGGGCGCGAACACACGTTTCGCGTGATCGGGGAAATGCCCGCCCGGATGCTGACAGTCATGACACCGGGCGGCTTCGAAGGGTTTTTTGCTGAAATGGCTAAGGGCCAATTCCGCATCCCGCAGGATATGGCGCAGATTGCGGCGATCGGGGAGAGGTTTAAGCTTGAGCTAACCGGTCCTCCACTGGGCCACGAGACTTAGCCGGATATTAAAGTGGAATTCGCCTTTTCAGGCAGCAACGTGT
>JANMEX010000530.1:0-10771 GCA_031377485.1 Phyllobacteriaceae bacterium | reverse complement strand
CAGGCAAAGTGTCGTGGGCTGGATGGCTCTAAGCCTCATACCCGGTCGAGTGTCGCTCACGCGGCTCTCTTTTGATTTCACAAGGGCGAATTTCTCTGCGCCAGCGGCGCGCCGCCCTCGTTCGATGTCCGGCTTATAAGGGCTACCCTTGAGAAGAGTCAACGGGATATTTTCGACACCCTGCGAAAAAATTCAAAAAGCGCGTTATGCCGTCGTAAATCAGCGAAAATGGCCATATCCTGCACTTTGTGTTTCTTGAAAATCCGAAATCACGGTGCGCATTGTCGTCAAAAGCAAGCAAAACTGAAAGGGCGAATGAAAAAAAGTGAAGAATCCAGATGATTCCGCCCGACGATTCCCGCGACCTGCATCGGACCGGACCCGGTTCGGCATTACGCATCATGATTCTACCGAATTGAACAGCTGAAGCATGCTGAACATGCCCGGAGCAAATCGGTCTTTCGCCTCCGGACCTTTTTCAGCGGTTACAATTTCCGACACGATGGCAATTGAACCGACTGCCTTTGATAAAAGGCACCGAAATTCCCCTGAACTTGTGCGGGAACAGATATACCCCATTTGAGCCGAACTAACGCACATGGCCATATTACTTACCGGGCAAGGCACAGTTTTTCACGTTATCGAATACGCATCGTGAAGCATTGCAATTCACAGTTTTATAACACTCATAAACCTAATTCCCCCATAAGTAGCAAATAACGTCTTGACAGCATCATCGCTCCCCGTTGACATTGCCTTTTAAACAGGGCGTTACGCGAATTTTACAATTTCACCGGCGCGCTGTTTCACGGGGGGAAGCATGAATTCTGTCAATGAATGGTTGCACTTGCACGACCTAGACCCGGGAATTGTCTGGGACTGTCTTTCTGCCGTGGCAAACCAATCCATTGATATCGATCTGGCGAATTTTCCCCATTCTGATCAGGATTTCGCAATTGCGGAGTTTTCATCGCTTCCTACCGCGTTGAAAGAAGCAGTACAGCCTGCACTGACTGCATTGCTTCATCCCTGCAACATCGGACCGTTGATCGAAGCTATCCGATGGAGCCAGAATGACGTTGCCGACAACACACCGCCCCACACCGTCGATCATGGCGTCGATCACCCCCCCGAAATACGGATAGCGTGGACCGGATCTGCCACTGACCTGATTTGCCTCGCACATGAGGTCGCACATGCGATCCAGCTGCAGCTCTCGGCCGGCTCCTTCATGCCGCCCGTTGCGAGAGAAACCTGCGCGTACCTTGGAGAACTGGCACTGATTAATTGGGCCACCGTCAACAACACAGAACTGGCTGCATCGTTGATTGACATTTGGCGAACAGAAAACAGGCGGTACTTGGGCCAGGATTGTGATCTGCTGCAGTCGGCGGTGGCAAACCCGGACATGCCCTACCACTACCGCATGAACTACCCGTTGGCCCGAATTGCGGCGGTCTCAATATTCAGGGAAATGCAAAATGTCCCGGATTTGTACTCCTCTGGGACGCGCGCAAATGCTTTTCTACCATTAGACCGGGTCGCGGACCTTGCCGGGCGCATTGAAAACTATCTGCCCCCATTCCCGCAGGCGGATACCGACCGCCCCGCAATTTATGGTTATCGCGCGCTTGGTGCCATGGCGCTCATGGACATCGAATCCTGGAAGGGCGAGACGGAGCAAAAAATCGGAGATTATTACGCATCCTGCTTCCATTACTTGCAAACGCGCAGGGCATTCATAGCACTCGATGACATGCGTCGACCGGTTGGTTATGCAACGTGGCAGACATCGGCGCGTGACAACAAAATAACTTTGACACGGCAGTGCGCGCCCTATGGGGACCATCTGGTTCTTCATCGCCTTCTTGAGCGACACCTTGGTCAAGGTTTGAATGTTTATTCAAAGCACGTGCGAAGCGCACGGGTAGTACAAGCGGCATGGTGAAAATCGACTGTTTCGCCAGCGCAGGCTACGCCCTCGAACTGCTTGCGCAGTCAAAATACCATCGGCAATTCCAACTCGGGGATTATTTTCGCGTGGAAATACTTCCAGCTTTTTGGTGTGGGCAAACCCGCGTCTACCTCAACAATGAAGGTCTTCCAACCGCAATGGTTACCTGGGCTTGGTTGACCGAAGTCGTGCAGCGCGATGTTCATGCGACCGGTCGCGCCTTGACCCGCGATGAATGGAATTGCGGCGACCGGCTGTTTTTCAACGACTGGATAACGCCTTACGATAACATTCGGGAAATTTTGCATGACATGACGCACACGATGTTCCCGAACGAAACGGCCACAAGCCTTCGTCGCAACCCGGACGGAACGGTACGCCGCATCAACCGCTGGACCGGAGTGAACCTGCGCAAAGTCGAGGCGGGGTCAGTGACATGAACATCGCCTTCCCGCAATCCAGCTTCGAATCAGACATCGCGGCCATCGATGGTTTTGCAGAACTCTTGCGAATCGGGTTCGAGAACCCGGAGGGCATTACCGGTTTGGTGCATGTGATGATCCCCGAATACCCGGATCTCGGATTCGTCGCCCGCTATGGCGCCGAACTGCATATCGAAAAGCCGAAGGCGAGTTGCCAGTCAGATACGAATGTAACAATTCCTATCGCCACAATCCGCAGAATCTTTGCTGAATTCGAAAAACTGGACTGGCGCGATCCGGAAATCATCGGAACGATCACCTTCTCCGGCAATCTTGCCCTTGCCAATCATCTTGCCAAATCCTGCGTGCGCCCGAGCAGCTGGACGATGGCCCGCTTCCGCCGTGCCGGGCGCCAGCATGCCGCCATGGGCTATCGCAATTTGACGACCATTGAATATTTGCATCGCCCGAACCAGAGACAAATTCTCGAGGCGATGGCAGAAAGCCGCCCCGTCGTCGTGACCGGTCTGGAGCCGACACCCCCCTGCCGCGATTGGACTCTCGACCGCCTAGAAGAACGATACGGCGAAGCTGTGGTGCGTGTGCGCTCGGCGACACAGCGCCAAACCATGGCCGATTTTGTACACGAGCTGAAAGAGTATGAAGCCAGCCCCTACGACCGGATGATCGAAGGCTTCGTCAAGCCGTACACCGAAGGAGCCACCCTGCCCGAAGTCATGTGGCAAGATTTTGGCCCATTGTTCTTTGATCGCGATGATTTCATCCCGCCGCAGCTATGGCTTGGTTCGGTACCCACCCATATTCCGACATCCAGTCTTCACCGCGACCCCCTAACGGGATTTTTGTTGCAGGTAATAGGGCGAAAGCGGTTGGACCTTTATTCCGCAGATCAAGCGCCGCTCCTCTATCCAATGAAATCCTACAATCTTTATCAACCCTGCTGGTTCAGGCCCGAAGCACCGGATTTCGAACGCTATTCGAATGCGCGGCAAGCCAATTGTGTCTCGGTCGCATTGAACCCGGGTGAATTGATCATCCAGCCTGCGGGTTGGTTTCATCAGGTCTATGCGCTCGATAGCCCGAACATGTCGGTGAGCTATTTCTGGCGCTATTGACACGACACAGATTTCCCGCGGGCGGTGCGCGCGAGAAAGTGGGTGGGGAAAGAGTTCAGCTTCCCCCACCCGATTGAGCCGCCGGGCAGGAAAACCCGGCAAACAGCAACGCGGGAAAGGTAACAGAACCTGACCGTGACAGGAAGGACGACAAAAATGTCTGCAGCAATGGTAGCGGCAATGGGCGATCTTTACGCCAACATGAGTTTTGGCGGAGGCGGTGGTGGTGGTGGCGGTGGCGGTGGCGCGAACCGCGGTGCACGCATCGGTGCCGGAATCGGCGGTGTTGCCGGGGCAACCTTGGGGTCTGTCGCCGGCCCGATGGGCGGGCGAGTAGGAGCCGCTGTCGGTTCCTATGCTGGCTATGCCGCTGGAGGCGCCGTCGAGAACAATATTCGCAACGGCAACGGCAACGTAACAAGCAATACCAACGCTATGGGCGACCGTTGGTGATCGGATTCTTGCGCATGCTCTGACACCCTAAACAAGGGCGGCCTCGGCGGCCGCCCTTGTTTCAAATGGGCATATATTGTGTGCCCGGTCTCTCAATTTTTCAGGGATAAACAAATGAAGACCGAAATTAAGCGCATCGCAGTAAGCACATTAAAAGCCGTTGCGAGTATTATAATACTTGTAGCGCTCTTTTCGATTGCTGATCGCATCTTCATTCAAATCATTGGTGAAAATACCTTAATTAAAGCGACGATCTACGCTGTTATCGCTTTTTTCTACTATTGGGTGATGACCATATTAATAAGAAAATAAATATAATATGTTTGATAATGCCAATTTTATTTATATAAAAATTTAGAAATACAAATAGATGCAAAATCGTTATCCGAATTTTCCAGAAAGAAAAATAGATTCTAGTAAAAATAATTATATGATTCAAATTTCAAGAATTTACAAATGGCGAATAATTATAATAACCATAACTATTTTTCTGACTTTTGCATCATATCTAAAGTTCTCAAACTTATCTGCGGTACATATCGTTTATAATATTCAATCCAACGCGTCCGTCACGCTCGTATTTCCGCAAGACACAGGGTCGCGAATCCTCGCTCACTACACCGAACACCTGACATGGCTGCCTAATCTCGGGAAAGGTTCCCGCCCGGGAGACCGCCACACCAATGCTTGGACCAGCGATCTGGCGATTGGCTACTGGCTGTCCGGCCCTACCGAAGATCTGCCCGATATGCTGCGCCGTCTCAAGATGGTGTTCGATCCCATCGCCCTGCCGCGCAAGTTTGCCGAGGAGGAGCGTGGCATCGTCATGCGCGAGTTTGACTTGCGAATGGCAAACAACCCCGATGCGCAGGCCGCCGAAGATATGGAGGCGTTCTTATATGAGGGTAACACACTCGCTGCATCGGTCATCGGCACGCCCGGTGAAATCAAATCGCTGAGCTATGACGATGCAAAAGCCTTTCACCTCGCCACTCACCGGCCCGAACGGGCGCAATTGGTGGTGATCGGCGACATATCAGAACGCCAGCTTGCCAGTGCGATGCACGACGCAGACTTCCCCGATATCAACGCCAAGCGCCAAGTGATGGCACCGCCAGCTTTCAAGCTCGCCGCATCGGAAATTCGAACCTTTCACTATTCAAAAACCATTGCCGCGCCCCGATTGATCTGGCGGAAAGTGGTGACACTGCCGCAGGATTGGGATTTCGACTTGCTCGATATCCAGACCCGGTTGCTTCGCGACATCCTCGACACCAATCTGCCGGGCGGCATTGCCGGGCCGCTGCGGTTTGATTCCTTCCTCGCCAAGAGCTTTGAGATCGAAATCTTGCCGATCGACGAGCACACCATCGAGATGAGTTTTCTGGCCGAACCTGACAAGGGCGTAAGTTTTTCTTCTTTGCAAGAGGCCTTTGAAGCGGCACTCACAAGATCAGCCCAAGGCATTCCGCCCGCCACCTATGCCCGCGTACACGAGCGATTCAAGTCTTTTTGGCCGCACTGGGACGATGAAATGGCAGTCAGTGCATGGATGGCCGACTACGTGCTGAACCGTGTTTCGAACTTGCGCGAGCCCTTGAAAATAACCCGCTTACGCAACCTCGACAGCCAGTTGAGGGCGAAAGATATCGACAGTGTGCTGAAAGCAATGACCGGCCCGGGCCGTCTTGCTATCGGCACAATCGGAAAGGACCAACTCCAGTGAAACAATTCTTTCTCGTCTTCCTCGCAGTAATCTTCATGTCTGGTTGCCAAGAGGAGGCTCCGGCCGCCTACACGGAAACCAGCCCAGCCGGCATAGAATACACACGGCTTTATATGCCCGAGACCGAGAGCGTCGCCATTCAGATCGCATGGCCGACTGATTGGGCGACGCGTGAAAACGTCAATCAGGCCATACCCTATATCGGCGTTGATCTTATCCTTGCAGGCGGTGCCGAGGGTTATCCCGCGGGTGAGGTCACAGAGACATTTGCCGATCTGAAGGCCGAAGCGCATTTGTCCGTCACACCAGACAATGTCCTCGGCCAGTTGACCGTTCCCAAGGAGAATCTTGCAAAAGCTGTTGAAATAGCCGGTGCGCATTTGCGCGCGCCAACGCTGGATCAGGGATGGTTCGACCGAATCCAGCAAGGTTTTGCAGCGAACATGGCCGAGGCCGCGGCGGGTCCGGCATTCAAAGGTTTTGCAGCCATTCGTTGGGCGGTGCTCGGCGACGTGCCGTTGCGCCGCGCGCTTTCAGTTGATCCGTTGAACATCATTAGCGCAGCAACCCGCGAAGAGTTGACACAATGGCATAAGCAAACGCTGTTCCGTACCGATGCCAGTATTGTCATTGCCGGGACGTTGGATGCCAATGCAGCTGGAGCTGCAGTTGACGCGTTGATTGCCGGCTTGCCAATCGGCCCCGCACCAAAGCTTGTGGCGCCAAAGCCGGATTTTTCACCACGCCGCATCCTGTTGCATGCGCCGGATGCCAAAACCAGTACGCTGACTTTCATTGCGCCACTTCCGCCCACGCGCGAGGGTCACGAATTTGAAGATGTCATCCTTGCCAATGCTTTGGGCGGCGATGACCAAAGCGTCCTTTTCAACGCGGTTCGCACCGAACTCCGGGCGAGTTACGGCTTTGGTGCCGGACTGGATGGTTATTCCCGCGAGCTGAGATTGCTGGCATTTACCGGGGAAGTCGAAACTTCAAAACTCGCGAAAGCCGAAACCACGGTGCGTGCAGCCTATGAAAAGTTCCGGCAAAAAGGACTTTCTGATGAAATTCAAGCCCGCAAGGCACCCCTCGTCCTAAACGCAGGCAATACCGCCAAAGATCCAAATGCAGCATCTTTTTCTGCTCTCATGGCGCTTTTGGACGGGCAGAACCCAAGTACCGCATTGCACCTGCAAGGCCTGCTTGAAAAGGTCGACGCCGCGACTGTCGGCAACCGCCTGACCACTGCATTTCCGCCATCAGATGCATTCCTCGTCATGGCCGTCACGCCAGACCCCACTGCACTTTCCAACGCCTGCATAATCACCGCCCCAGCCGAAGCCGTGAATTGCAAATGACGCAAGGAAACGAAAACTCTGGCGAAGTGCCGTTTTCATGGTTTGGACAGACCCTTTGGAAATTCATGCCGCTCTATGTCGAGTTGGTGTTTTTGGCCGTCTGCCTGCGGCTGATCGGGTTGGTCGAGCCCTTCATTTTCCAGGTTATCATCGATCGAATTCTGCCCTTTCAGAGAGAGGCCTCGCTTCTTGTGGTGGTTTCGATCTTTGTCGCTGTCAGCCTTTTTCAATTGGGTTTCGAGGTACTGTCGCAACTTCTGGGCATGCTGACCGCGAACCGGGTCACGCGCGAACTCGGGGCACGGATATTTGACCACCTGTTCAAACTTCCCTTCAGCCATTTTCGCAAATGGTCGGTGGGCGAGATCATTGCCCGGGTTAGCGAGACGGATTCAATTCGCGCATTTCTAGTGGGGACCACAACTGGCGCATTTCTGGATCTGCTTTTTATCTTTGTCTACATCGCAGTCCTGATGATGCTCTCTGTACCGCTGACGCTGATCATACTCGCTGCATTGCCCATTCAGTTGCTCATCTATGTGGGTTTTGGTCCATTTTTGCGTCGCCGCTTGCGGGCGCAATTCGATGCTGGCGCAGCGCACCAAACGCAAATGGTTGAAAACATCTCAGGCATCGCTGCAGTAAAGGCGCTGAGCGCAGAAAGCAAAATGCTGGAACGTCTCGACCAAACGCTTCACGCCAACCTGAATGCGGGATACCAAGTGGGGTTGCTGAGCATCTGGAATGAGAAGCTGCTGTTCATCGTGGACAAGACCATCACGATCAGCATCATCTATTTCGGCGCAACCTTCGTGTTCTCCGGCCAGATGACACTCGGCGAGCTCATCGCATTCCACCTTCTGGCCGGGAAGGTGACCGGACCGATCGAAAATTTCTCAGCCCTTTGGGAAAGCTGGCAGAATATCCGCGTTTCACGCCAACGACTGGGCGACGTGGTCAACGCACCGATGGAGCCATTCAACACGCTTCCCAAATTGCCGCGAAACATCGTCAGCAGACTGGAATTTGAGGATGTCGATTTTTCTTATGTTCCAACGGTGCAGATCCTGAGAAAATTCAGTTTCACGGCAGAACCAAATACGATGACGCTTGTAGTCGGGCCTTCAGGAATCGGAAAATCAACCTTCGGGCGACTGGCATCGGGGGTTGATGTTCCAGATGCCGGGCATGTTCTGCTCGGCGGTGAAAATATTGCAGATCATGATCCGCATGATGTGCGAACGCACATCGCCTATGTCCCGCAGGAACCATATCTCTTTTCTGGAACACTGCGCGAAAACCTTGCAATGGGAAACCCTGACGCAGATGACGCAGCAATTGAACGCGCGTTGCGCATATCCGCAGCGGACAATCTCCTCGCTCAACTGCCGCTTGGCCTGGAAACGAATGTCGGCGAAAGAGGGTCCGCTCTTTCCGGCGGTCAACGGCAACGGGTCGCCATCGCGCGGTCTTTGTTGCAAAACCCGAAAGTGATTATTCTGGACGAACCGACCAGCGCTCTTGATGCCAACGCGCAAAAAAACATGGCAGCACAAGTTCAGAAATTGCGGCTTGAAGTGACCTTGATCATTATTACTCACAGCCCGCACATGTTCGCAGACCCGGATCAAATCCTGGATTTCGAGGTTCTGCAATGATCAGACGCAACGAAACCGCAATGGTTGCTTCTCCAACTCTGCACGCGTCAATCATGTTTACCATGGCGGCATTTTTGGCCATCATCGTAATGTCGTTCATTTTCAAGGTTGAAGTGGTCGCGCGCGGGACAGGCCGCGTGGTTCCCGTTGGTCGGGTCCAAGTCGTCCAACCCGAATTTCCAGGCAGAATTAATGCCATTCATGCCAAAAACGGACTGGCCGTAAAGCAGGGCGACGTGTTGATCGAGTTGGACCCGACCGAAGCCACCGCAGAATATGTAACGATTAAGTCTGAACAAGAACGTCTTGAAATAGAGGCTGCGCGCATTGGAGCGTTGGTTGAAACACTCGCGCTTGATGTCCGCGGTCCGGAAATGGCAGCCAAAGCCCTATCTCTTTTCGCCCTTCCAACCAAACTGAACAATCAGCCCTTCGCCACCGGACAACGCGCCTTGCTGGCAGCCGAAATTGATAACTTGCTGGCGTCTTTGGCACAGATAGCGGCACGCGAAGAAGCCAATTCGCGCTCAAAAGATGTCACAGGCGCCAATATCGCCCGAATCGAGGCCGCAATCAAAATTCAGGCCGAAAGACTTGCTACGGCAGAACAACTGCTTTCACGAGGGACTACCAGCCGCGCAACATTTCTCGATGTTCAGCAAACCTATACAGCGCTTGAACGCGAGAGAGATGTATTCTTGCGTGAACTGGACCTGAAATCAGCCGAGGGCGGAGCGTTTTCGGTCGAACGTCGCAGCACCATTGCCAACCTCCTCAGTACGCTTCTTGATCGTCAGACACAAATAGGGTCCAGACTGTCCACTTTAGCCGATGATGAACCCGCCGCACGCCGCCGCTTGGATGCAACAGTATTAAAAGCACCAATGTCTGGGATTGTTGACCAACTTAGTGTCTTCACCATTGGCGGCATCGCCGAAACAGGGGCCGAATTGCTGAGAATTGTTCCGACAGACGTCCAAATTGAAATAGAAGGAACATTTTCAAATCAAGACGTTGGATTTCTTGAGGTCGGTCAAACGGCAAACGTCGGCCTTGACGCCTATCCAGCTGAACGTTTTGGATTCGTGCAGGGAGAAGTAACTGACATCGCAGCCGACTCGACAAAAATCACTGATGGCCAATGGGGCTATGTCTTACGGATAAGCCCGAATAATGCCTCGCTGAAAGCCGGCGGCAAACTCTTTCCGCTGCGTCCGGGAATGACGGCATCGATTGATGTTGTCACTGATAATCGCAGCCTCATCAGCTATTTCTTCGCACCCATTATACAAACAATGCAGGAAGCATTAGGGGAACGTTGATTTTTATTATGCACTGCGGTTTGGGCATAATTTCAAGACCAACAACAGCGCCCCCCGAATTTATCCGATCCATGCACTATTGAGCCAGTACACCGCACTCGTTCGGACAACTATCTCAGCCGGGATGAAGCCGGCTTGGGCTTGAGTTCGATTTGCGGTGGATTGGCTTCTGGACTTGGGCACCAGACCGGGAATGGGGCTTTGTTATGGTTTTGCGTTGGCAGGCTTTGGACTGTCCATTTGCCCTTTCGGGCTGTTTTGCGCGGGACGCGACGTTGGCGGGCAGTAGGGATCCGAAGGGTATTTGGATTGCAATTTTCACATGACAAACATCAAAAAGCCCGCACGCGACGGGACATTTTGACATTTGTGTTGGCGGCAAGCTTTGCGCCCGTCTTGCTGGATTGTATTTATGGTTGCTTGCAACGAGGATCTACGGTGACCCAGCAAGGACGAAGTCCAATCGCCGGGCAACAAAAAAGCCGCCCATCCGGACGGCTTGAGTTTAGTTTTCGGGTTTGGTGACGGCTTCGGGCATAGCCCTCGGGAGCTTGGCTAACATCAGTCCACTGGACTGATTTTGCGGCCTTGCCGCCGTGAAGTTGGTTGCGGGGGCAGGATTTGAACCTGCGGCCTTCAGGTTATGAGCCTGACGAGCTACCGGGCTGCTCCACCCCGCGTTATTATTCACCGGGATTTTCCCCGGGAGCGATGTCAGGCGTAGCCTGATGAGGCGAGGCCG
>JANMEX010000501.1:0-1738 GCA_031377485.1 Phyllobacteriaceae bacterium | reverse complement strand
CCCGACTACGTGGTGCTGATTTCGACCCTTGGCGGCATCGGGATATTTGGCCTCAACGGCTTTGTGGTCGGCCCGGCGATTGCTGCGATGTTTATTGCAGTTTGGGATATTTTCCCGGGGTCAGAACAGCCTGAGGGAAATGGCGCAGACAATTGAGCCCATTGTTGGAACAGTTTGTTTTCGCTGTCGACTTAGGCAACGGGACGCATGATCCCTCGGGACAAAGGTGCGGGAAGCTGCGCAAATATGCAAATATAGTGAATACACGTGTCGGCATTGTCGAAGTGGCTGTCACTCCGGGGCTAACTGAGATTCGACGTACCGCAGTTGTTCTTCGACGCTGCCCATAACCTGAATGAAGATGTCCGCAGTGTTCTCATCATTCAGGGCAACCGTCTGGTCAATCGCTTTGCGCACCGCTTGCGAGAATGACGCGAGAGCCTCCCAGACATCGAAAATCTGTTGTTTCTCGCCAGCGATTCCAAGAAGATATGGCACCAGATAAGGAGCCTTGGGTGCAAAATCCATTGCGCCCATCTTCTTGCCGCCAAGGCTTCCCGCACGTTCGGCGATCAAGCCGGTAACGTTTTCGACTTCCTCAGAAACCTTGTTGAATATCTCGTGTGCGGCCATGTAACCATGCGCTCGAACACACCATTGGGCATGCTTGACCTGACCTTGCAGATCAAGTGTGGCGGCGAGGTACTTGTTAAGAATTTCGATAGATTGGGCGCGTGTTTCTTCCGGCAGGACGTTCGCCATATTGTGAATGGTCATGTCTATGTCCTTTCGCGTCAGGGGTGGTTCTGCCGTATCGGGTGCTTTTGCCACCCAGCTTTGATCGAATGAGGCACAGTCTCCCATTTGGGACGATTTGACGGGAGAGACGGAAACTACTCATACGCCGCGCATAGCGCCGGAAATGTAGCATCGGGGTAGCCAGCACTGCTGGTGAACAGGATTCTTTGTTCTCACGGATACAGTCCGTAATGTGCTAGGATTTCTGTTCACCGTCCGCGTGACGACAGGCTCTAAAAAGATTGACTGTGTGCCGGGAAGAAGCCCGCCCCAAGCTCTGATGCCGTTGCCTCCCAAAGGCGACATGCGTACCGCTGAGGCTTTTCCGATTGTGGCAATTGGCGCATCGGCGGGTGGCTTGGAGGCCTGCCGGGTGCTGCTTGACCATTGGCAAGGGACGCCGGGCGCAGCCTTTATTATTGTCCAGCATCTGGAGCCAACACACGAAAGCATGCTCGTTCCCCTGCTGGCGACACACACTGCAATGCCGGTGTCGCAGGCCGAGGATGGCGTGCAGTTGCTCGCCGGCCATGTCCAAATAATTCCGCCCGGCAAATATCTTGCCGTCAAAGACGGTGTTTTCCGCCTGTCTGATCCATCTACCGGTCAAGGCGTACGCTTGCCGTTCGATTTTCTGCTGGAATCGCTTGCGGTTGCCGACGGTGCAAGAACGGCCTGCATCATCCTTTCAGGAACCGGCGCAGATGGCAGCGCAGGTCTTGTTGCGCTCAAGGCGCAGCGAGGTTTTGTTGTCGCGCAGGACCCCGGAGAGGCCCACTTTAGCGGCATGCCGCGCAACGCGATCCTTTCGGGCACTGTCGATCAGATACTCAAGATCAGTGACATGCCTGATGCCGTCATGCGGCATTTTGAACATGCCGGTGAAGACGATGCCGAAACCGCCACGCCAAAGACTGCAATGGCAGCGCAGGACATCAGT
>JANMEX010000489.1:0-2387 GCA_031377485.1 Phyllobacteriaceae bacterium | reverse complement strand
CAGGATCGACGAGGGCGTAAAAAGCGTGTTTTTGCTCGGCATTGTACCACCGTTATCGGGCTACTGAGTAGTTGCAAATGACAACTATGCGGAAGTACGTCTCGCTGCTTAACCGCAGTGTGACACTTCAAATCAAGCCCTAATTCTTCGCAGTCTTAGGCGGGGTTCGGAGGTACCTGGCAACAGAAACCTCCACTTCTTTCCCTGAAAATTCGACCTAAAGCGATTCTGAAGCCTCCCGGCGTCATAATCCCCGTTTACGCCGCGCCGAGTCCGGTCTATCCCTGACATCAAAGATGACGATTCACACCGCAGGGGCACCATGCCGCAAGACTTGATCCGCTATGACATTCTCGCGCAGGACGCGCTTCGCGGCGTGATCCGGAAAGTGATCTCCGAAGTCACACGCACGGGCCTGCCGGGCAACCATCATTTCTTCATCACCTTCGTGACCGGCGCGCCCGGCGTGCGCATTTCGCCACGCCTTCGCGAAAAATATCCCGAACAGATGACAATCGTAATCCAGCACCAATATTGGGATCTCGAAGTCTCGGAAACAGGGTTTGAAGTCACGCTGTCCTTCAACGACATTTCGGAAAAGCTGGTCATCCCGTTCGCCGCCATTCGCGGGTTCTATGACCCTTCAGTGAATTTTGAACTCGAATTTGAGGTCCGTACCGGTGCGTCCGAAGCTGAGGTTGCAGCACAAGAGCAGCCCGCCGAACCAATGACACACGAAGTCATCAAGGCCCCTGTAAAACCACGCGTCACCAAATCAAAATCCGAGAAATCATCAACCAAAAAGACGGATGCAGAAACCACGGACACCGCAGCCAAGCCTTCGGCTGACGTTGTATCGCTGGATGCCTTCCGCAAGAAGTAGGCAAAAGGGTCAAGTGATGGGCGAGATCATCAATCTGCGCATCGCACGCAAGGCAAAAGCACGGTCTGATAACGAAACTGCAGCGGCCGCCAACCGAGCCAAGTTCGGCACGACAAAATCAGAAAAATTGCTAACGAAAGCGCTCAAAAAAATCGACAAGAAACATCTCGACGCTCATCAGCTTGATTCTGGCGCAACGAAAAAACCGTGAGCAGCGTCAAAAAGCGTTCCGTTTCGCTAAGCGGCCACCGAACATCCTACTCCGTTGAGGACGAGTTTCTTGACATTCTCAAGTCAATGGCCAAGGCAAAAGACATTCCCCTTGCCCGCCTCATCGCACATATTGATGCCGGACGTGGGCGAAATACCAACCTGTCCTCAGCGCTGCGCCTTGCAGCGCTCGAATATATCAAATCAAGCAACGCTGTTTGACCGCTATTTCAAGGGTTCATCTGTAAATCCAACTCAGGCAGCGCAGGCACATTCTGTGGATTGGCGTTGACGCCGGGCAGTGAGCCAAAGCCGCGATCAACCGGCGCAACAGGTGTCGATTGCTCCAGCGCCTTGGCGGCCTCCGCCGCAATCTTGGCAGCCGCAGCCTCCGCCGCTTTTGCCGCCGCCTCTTCTTCCGCTTTTGCTTTGGCTTGCGCCTCTTTTTTCGCTTGCGCTTCCGCCTCAGCCTTGGCCTTGGCTTCCGCCTCCAGCCGCGTCTTTTCGGTTTCCCACTTCTGTCTGGCAATTTCGCCCTGCAGCCGCGCGGCGCTTCGCAGTGCCTCTTCTAGTTTCAATGCCCGCGCGTCACGCGCCGCATAGGCAAGCTGCAGCGCTTTCGCGTCACGCCGCAGCCGCTGCTTTTCTATCAGCCCTGCCTGCATCGCCTCCACCCGCGCCTGCTCCCGCTCCAGCGCACGCTGCGTTAAATACTGGCTCATCGGCAACGCATCTGTCTCAAAGCTGGTCACGGAAGCAGAATGGATCAGATGGAATGGCACCACTGTCTCCGCGCCGGTCACCGCATCGCTTCCTGCGTTGTAGGCAATCGTCCCGTCCGCCGTCACCGAAGCGTCAGCAGCATCCGCGTCGATTTCCGCTGAAACCACAGCTTTGTCGCCAACAGCCCGGAACCCCGGCAATTTGATCTTGCCGCCTGCCGCCGTCCAAGCCAGATCCACATTTTTAAACGCCATCGCACCCGTCAGAATTCTGGATGCCACCAGCGCTTTCACAGCCTCATCACTCGGAGCTTTTTCCAGCGCTCCCGCTTCAGCCATCAAGGCAACAAATCCATCCGGATTGATGCCAGCAATCGCCCCGCCTTTCAGGGAAACCACACCAGAACCAGTCAGCGAAGCTGCCAGCCCGTCGGCACTCTTGCCTGTCGCCGAAACACTTCCGGAAATATCCACAGCACTCGTCAGTGCATTCTGGCCGGTCAACATCTCAAACCGCGCGGCTTTTACGGCAAAGTCGCCACTGACGGCACCGTCCCCGTTGTCGTTGCGCG
>JANMEX010000480.1:0-1876 GCA_031377485.1 Phyllobacteriaceae bacterium | reverse complement strand
TTTGCCGCGGCTTTCAGGAGTTGAACGTCGCGCTGGGCGGCTCAATCGCCACCGAAATTCAGGAACTTGAAGGCCGCATGGACCACCGCGCCGAAGCCAGCGATGACCAGAAAGTGCGTTTCCGGATTCACCAACCGGTCCACATCAAGGCCGACAGTTGCCTCGCGTCCATCGTCGGTGCAGGCAAGGTCAAAGTGAACTCGCTTCACCGTCAAGCAATCGAGCGTCTTGCAAAGGGACTGGACGTGGAAGCTGTTGCCGATGACGGTACGATTGAAGCGGTATCCGTGCGCGGCGCAAAATCCTTTGCAGTCGGCGTTCAGTGGCATCCTGAATTTTGGGCCAGAGAAGACGAAGCCTCAAGCGCGATTTTCGGAGCCTTCGGCGACGCTGCACGTCATCATTTGTATCAGCGTATGCACCACGCGGCAGAATAGAGAATGTCCATGTTTGATTGAACATCAAACATTTAAGGAAAATGCGACAAGACAAAGAACGATATCAGCCGTTGATTTCCGAAATGATGACCTGGGCGGTGGCAGGCGAAACCGCCTCATAGGCAAATCCGTCAGACGCACCGAGTTCCAGAACTGTTAAGCCGGTTTGGTCGCCAAGTCGCACAGTGGCATCTGTTGATGTCGACCAGATGAATACTGTTTCGAGACCGGGATAAACCTTCGCGCATTCCTGTTCTGGATGTGCGAAAGCCTGACCAGCCTGCCCCGCATCGACAACAATCCGGCAATGCGCCCCCGAAGGCGCCGCAGCATCATAAACAAGCCGATTTGCGAGATTCATCGACGACGTGTTGATCGTGTCCACGTCACTTTGCTGCGCGACGACAGGAACAATGGCCTTTTCTGCAAACGGCGTGAGCGCAATCCCCGCAAGAACGAGGCCGACAATTGTTTTGATCATGATGCACTTCCGGACCTTCCAATCACTCGCGTGATACGCGAAGTTTGAAGCCTCAAAGCTTTCCCGAAAGTTAACGCGGCCGAAGTTTGGTTAAAAATGCGTTATTTTTTGCAACTGCGCCGTCTCCGGCACCGGCGTTAACGCACCAAGCCCGGAAAACCAGCTGACCAGATTGTCCACGCATAAATCACCCATCGCCCTGCGCGTATGCACGGAGGCCGAACCGACATGTGGCAATAACACCGTATTCGGCAGATCGAAAAACTCCGACCGCACGTTTGGTTCATTGGCAAACACGTCTAACCCAGCAGCAGCAATCGTGCCGGAATTCATCGCCGCAATCAGCGCATCTTCATCCACCGTGGAGCCGCGCCCGATGTTGACCAAGACGCCATTCTTGCCAAGCGCGGCCAGCACCTCGGCATTGATCGCGTTCTTGGTGGCATCGCCGCCCGGCACCACCACGATCAGTATGTCCACAGCACGCGCCATTTCTACCAGCGTCGGGTGATAGACATAGGCCAACCCTTCAGCCTTGCGCCGGTTGTGATAATGTACAGCAACACCAAAAGCCTCGAGCCGCGTGGCAATCGCCTGCCCGATCCGGCCCATTCCGAAAATCCCGGCCGTGCGCCCGCGCAGGGTCAGCGGCGTTAGCCGGTAATTGCCTTTGGCTGCCCAGTTTCCCGCCCGCAAATACGCCTCTGCGGCGGAGAGCTCCCGCACTGTATTCAAGAGCAATCCAATGGCCGTATCGGCCACCTCTTCGGTCAACACGTCAGGAGTGTTGGTCACCATGACGCCGTTCGCACCCGCATGGTGGCTGTCCACCGCATCATAGCCAACACCAAAATTGGCGACGATCTCCAGCCTCGGCAGCGCCCGCATCAAGTCCGCCGGAATCAACGTCATCGCCGCAATCGCCCGCACGCTTGACGCCATGTCAGTGTCAATCAGG
>JANMEX010000423.1:0-5012 GCA_031377485.1 Phyllobacteriaceae bacterium | reverse complement strand
TTTGGCTGCGCGCGCATAGCCTGCTAGAAATGTATCAGTACCGAACAAAATGGTCGGACGTACCTTTGCGGCGACCTGCGGGATGATCTTGTAGTGAAGAGGCGAAGGATAGAGATAAAGTTTTACACCAAACAGCAAAGGCAAAACCGTGCCGCCTGTCAGCCCGAAAGAGTGGAAGACCGGAAGCACATTGAACAACGTGTCCTTGACGGAAATGGTAACGCGAGCCTCGGCTTGTGCGGCATTGGCGTGCAAATTTCGATGGGAGAGAACAACGCCCTTTGGTGTGCCCTCAGAGCCGGATGTGAACAGGATCACGGCGGCGTCATCTGCTTTGGTGCGGCGCAACGGGAAAGACCACAAGAGCAGCGCCATCAGCTTTTCGATGGGGGAAATTGTCTCACGCAAATCCTCCAGCCAAACGATCTTGGCCACTGTGCCGTTGATTGCCGTAACCAGATCGCCGAGCTCGGCTTTTTCTATGAAGGATTTGGACGAAATGACTGTCTTGATCTCAGCCGTGCGAATTGCCGAGGCGATATTGGCCGGACCGGCTGTATAGTTCAACATGGCGGCAACACGCCCGCCAGACTGCAGGCCAAAGAAGGTGAGGACTGCCCCATTGGCGTTCGGAAGCAGAACGCCGACGACTTCATCGGGCGCAGTCATCTGTGCGAATCTGCGACCTAGAACACGCGCACCGATCAGCAACCGCTTGCGCGTCAACGAACCGGTGACAGTATCCTCCAGCGCAACACCATTTGGTCCATAAAGCTTTGCTGCGGCCACCATCGCGCCGAACAGGCCTGCATCAAGATTGTTGGAAAGCAAACGTGCTTCGGCCATTCGGTCAAAAAGGGCATTGGCTGCATTTGACGCGGACACTCCGGCTTTCTCGATCATCATCTCGATGGTTTCGGCGGGGCGCGCTGACACGAGCAGTTTCGGAAATAAGCTGCGGGGCATTTCATCAGATGGCTGGAAAGAAGAGGACAGAAATCGCGTATTTCCGGGATGAATTGTCACGACTTTGGCATTGGCAGCGGTCGCCATCCGGGCCACCGCACGGTAAAGCCGGAAAGTTTTTGCGTCTGGTTCCACGCGTGATGGCATGTAGACGGCAATATGCGCGCCCATCCGCAATTGCGAAAAAATGCGCCGGTTTTTCAAAATTTGGTCAGGCGCAAAGACAGTTGTCCTGGCCAACGGCCGCAGGAAACTGACGATCTTGTTGCTGGAACTTCGCGGATCAAGAATGTGGAGCGTGTCAGCAGGCAGCAAGGCCAGCATCAATGCTGCATCAAATTGCGCCTGATGCGAAATCACATACACCAAGGGACCGCGAATTTCTCCGAGGTTGCGCACACTTGCATCATCGATCCGGTAAATCAGTTTGAGCGGCAGATAGCAAAATGCCTGCTGCAGCGTCAGTTTGCGTGAATATGAAAGATACAAACCGCCAAACGCAATGGCGACGAAAACTACACCAATCAGCCCGAAGGCCATGCCGGTCTCCTCCCGATCCAGCGTTGGACGAAGTGTCCATCTGAGAGGACGTTAGCGGCTTGCTTCACGCCGTCAAGCGGCTGCCGGTTATTGCGGCAAATGATAAGTTACAAAACGGCTTTGCCGGACGACGTATAACTTTCCGCTTTCCGTCGAATCCGGATAGGCAAGCCGTGCGATTTTTGCGGCAACTTCAGATGGATGGGGCAAGGACATGGGATCTTCACCTGGCGCAGCTTGGGCGCGCATGGCTGTTCGGGTGGCACCTGGATCAACTGAATTCACCTTCAGGCGCGTTAGCTGGGTCTCTTCGGCCCAAGAACGTGCCAACGTCTCAACTGCTGCTTTGGAGGCTGCATACGGGCCCCAATAGGCCCTTGCAGTATGTGCAACACTTGAAGACAGCAGCAAAGCGCGCCCGGCATCAGATTGGCGAAGCAATGGGTCGAGCGACCGGATCAGCCGCCAGATCGACGTCACGTTGAGTGTGATCAGCCTTTCGAAGACTTTGGCTTCAACATGGCCGATTGGCGATATCGTGCCGAGCATCGCTGCATTGCCGACCATAATGTCAAGCTTGCCCCAACGCTCATGGATAGCGCCGCCCAGACGGTCAATGCCTGCCATGTCGGAAAGATCGAGCGGTACGAGGGTCGTTTCGCCACCTGCCGCACGGATTTCATCGTCTAGGTCTTCAAGTCCGCCCTGCGTTCGCGCAACAGCAATTACATGTGCACCTGCGAGCCCGAGTTCCTTGGCGATATGGTAGCCGATGCCGCGCGATGCGCCGGTAACCAGTGCAATACGGCCTGCAAGTGGTTTTGTCATTTTTCAGCCGTTGCTTGCCAAAAGTGAGAGCGTGCGGATTTTTTCTGTTCCGTCGCGGTCAAGCAGACGCGTTGGATATTCACCAGTAAAGCATGCATCACAAAACTGCGGCATTTCGTTGTTGCGGCCTGGCTCGAATACGGCGCGGTAAAGTCCGTCGATGGAGAGGAACGCCAGAGAATCGACACGGATAAAGTCCGCCATTTCCGCAATGGACATGCGCGAAGCCAGGAGTTTGCTTTTTTCCGGCGTATCCACGCCATAGTAGCACGAAGACATTGTGGGCGGAGAAGCGATGCGCATGTGCACCTCGGCTGCACCCGCATCACGCACCATCTGCACGATTTTCTGGCTGGTGGTTCCGCGCACAATGGAATCATCCACGAGTATGACCCGCTTCCCTTCCAGCATGCGCTGGTTGGCATTGTGCTTCAGCTTGACGCCCATGTGACGAATGGAATCGGTCGGCTGAATGAATGTGCGTCCGACATAATGGTTGCGGATTATGCCCAGTTCGAACGGCAGACCTGCGGCTTGCGAAAAGCCGATGGCGGCAGGCGTGCCGGAATCTGGCACGGGCACCACCAGATCAGCGTCGCACGGGCTTTCTTTCGCCAGCTCAATGCCAATCCGTTTGCGCGCCTCGTACACGTTGCGCCCGTCGATCACTGAGTCAGGCCGCGCGAAATAGACATATTCAAAAATGCAGAAACGCGACTTTTGTTGCTCAAACGGGAAGATGCTCTGTAAGCCGTCCTCGTTAATAACAACAACTTCACCCGGCTTTACGTCGCGCACGAAGCGGGCGCCGATTATATCCAGAGCACAGGTTTCTGACGCCAATATCCAGGCGCCATCAAGGTCGCCAAGAACGAGAGGGCGAATGCCAAGCGGGTCGCGGCAGCCGATCATCTTTTTGGTGGATAAGGCAACGAAGGAATATGCGCCCTCAACTTGTCTTATGGCGCTGATGAAACGAGCGGTAAAATCCTTCTCCGGGCTCATCGCCACAAGGTGAAGAATTGTTTCGGTGTCTGATGTTGACGAGAAAATCGCACCGCGCTTTTGCAATTCGCGCTGCAACGTCATTGCATTGGTGAGATTGCCATTGTGCGCAATTGCGAATCCACCATCAGCAAGTTCGGCAAAGAGCGGCTGCACATTGCGCAGACCGGCGCCGCCGGTGGTCGAGTAACGGGCGTGGCCGATCGCGGAATTGCCCTTAAGCCGGTCTATCACAGACTGTTTGGTGAAATTATCGCCAATCAGGCCGACGTGGCGTTCGACAAAAAACTGGGAACCATCGTAACAAACAATGCCGGCTGCTTCCTGACCGCGATGCTGCAAGGCGTGCAGACCAAGCGTGGTTATAGCGGCGGCATCCTGTCGACCGAATATTCCGAACACACCGCACTCATCATGAAAATGATCATCATTTTCCGAAAAAGAAGTGTCGCTCAGGCCCTGATCTTGCATCAAACCATCCTTGCAGTGTGGGCCGGGAATTAGGCATTCCGGACCGGAAAAACTATCAGCCGTTTGTTCCTGCCGCGGGCTTTGTTGCACCGTCCGCAGGCTTGTCAGCACCATCTGCTGGCTTGGAAGGATCTGCTTCTGCCGGTGCTTCTTCGTTCGTCTGATCCGTCGTGCCTTCAGCGCCAGCTTTGATTTTTTGCAATGCCGCTTCCGGATCTTCGGGCAACAGATTGACCAATTGTTGGCCAAGTGAATCGAGAAGCGGTTTGGATTTTGCGTTGGCGACCCAAGCCGGTTGATTGTTTTGCGCAAGCCAATTGAAGAACAGCATTGCGACAACAACAAGGAGAACGCCTCGTGCCGCGCCAAATACAAAGCCCAAGGTCCGGTCCAGAGCGCCGACGCTCGAATCAATAATGAAGTCGGCGATTTTCATCGTGATGATGGTCACGATAATGAGCGTGACAAGAAAAATCGCACCGGCAGCGGCGGCCTGTGCCAGCAATTCATTGCTGATGTATGGCTGCACAAATGGCACAAGTTGTTTGTAAAACAGAAACGCGGCAACGGCGGCGGCTGCCCATGAGGCAACTGACAACACTTCGCGCGAAAAACCGCGCACCATGGCAAGGACGCCGGAAAACAGCGTGATTGCAAGAAGAATACCATCCAGCAAAGTAATCGGCATGTGAGAAGGTGCTCCGTTCCTCAATAACCGCCGGCTGGGATCCGGCATTTTTCTAAATTCACGCGGGGCGCTTGCCCTTTGACTCACTGATGATCTTTACCACCAATTCAGCCAGAGAGGGCAATTCCTGCGTGGTGACGTTCCGGTCTCTGGGTAGTTCCGCACCACCCGCCGGGATAACCGCCTTTTTGAACCCCAGCTTTTCAGCTTCCTTCAGGCGATGTACGGCATGAGCCACCGGTCTGACGGCACCCGACAAACTGATTTCGCCGAAATAAACACAATCCGCGGGAAGGGCAAGTCCGGCAAGCGATGATACCAATGCGGCAGCCACCGCAAGATCAGCAGCGGGCTCTTTGATACGGTAACCCCCGGCAACATTCAGATAGACATCATGCATGCCGAACTTGACGCCGCAATGTGCTTCAAGCACTGCCAAAACCATGGAAAGGCGTGCCGAATCCCATCCGACCACCGAGCGCCGCGGCGTGCCGAGTGTTGACGGTGCGGCAAG
>JANMEX010000374.1:0-2571 GCA_031377485.1 Phyllobacteriaceae bacterium | reverse complement strand
TTCGTGCGGTGACCGGCGCTGATCCACACTCCTCCGGAACGGTCAGCATTGAGGGCAAGGTACTTGACCTGAAAGGCCCCGCTGATGCGATCAATGCGGGTGTGGTGCTGGTGCCGGAAGACCGCAAGGGGCAGGGGTTGGTGCTTGATCAGACCATCGCAGAAAATCTTGCCACTGCGAATTTTGATCACGTCGCCCCGAATGGTTGGGTCAAGGCTGCCAAGGTCAAGGCGTTCGCGGAAGCGGGAATTCGAAAGCTCGGTGTCAAGGGAAAGCCGGACCAACCTGTTCGCAAACTTTCAGGCGGCAATCAGCAAAAGGTGGTGATCGCCAAATGGGTGGCGCGTCCGCCCAAAGTTTTCATTCTGGATGAGCCGACACGCGGCATAGATGTCGGCGCTCGGGCGGCCATCTATGAGGTGATCACCGGACTTGCCGCACAAGGAATGGCGGTGATTGTGGTGTCTTCCGACCTTGAAGAGGTGCTTGGCCTGTCGCACCGTGTCATGGTTTTGAGCCGCGGCCGCCAGCGCGGAATATTGGAGCGCGGTGAGGTCGAGAAAGTCCGTGTGATGGAGCTGGCGACCAGCTAGACTCAGGTTCAATCAATACGGAGGATGACGCGATGAAAGCATTTGATCTGACGGGGCGCGTGGCAATGGTCACTGGCGCAGGTTCGGGTATTGGCCAGGCGATTGCGATCGGGTTGGCGCAAGCCGGCGCGGATGTTGCCTGTTTCGGGCACAATTCGAAGGGCGGGTTGGACGTAACTGCAGACGCTGTACGCAAGCTTGGCCGACGCGCGCTTGTGCTTGAAGGCTCCGTCAATGTGCCGGATGAGGTGGCGTTTGCCGTATCGCAAATCGAGCGCGACTTGGGTCCGCTCGAAATTGCCGTCAACAATGCTGGTATTGCGAACTCCGCTCCCGCCGAAGATATGAGCCTCGAACAATGGCAGCAACTTTATGACGTGAACGTGACCGGCGTGTTCCTGTCATGCCAGGCCGAAGCCAAAGTGATGCTTCCGCGCAAGCGCGGCTCCATCATAAACATCGCTTCGATGTCTGGCACGATTGTCAACCGCGGTCTCAACCAGACGCATTACAATTCGGCAAAGGCCGCGGTCATTCACATGAGCAAGAGCCTCGCCATGGAGTGGGCCGAACGAAACGTCCGCGTCAATGTGATCAGCCCCGGCTATACCCTGACCCCGATGAACAAGCGGGCGGAAGTGGCTGAACAGCTCAAGGAATTTGCGGCCGGAACGCCGATGCAGCGCATCGCCGAACCGGAGGAAATGGCCGGTCCTGCCGTGTTTCTGGCAAGTGACGCGGCAAGTTTCATCACTGGCCATGACCTGATTGTCGATGGCGGATTTGTCTGCTGGTAAGGAGAATTCAATGGCCGGACGTTTTACGGGCAAAACAGTCGTCATCACCGGTGCGTCCGGCGGCATTGGTGTGGCCATGGCCAAACGCTTTGCCAGCGAGGGCGCGAATATTGTTGTCTCGGCCATAGATGCCAAGGTGGAGGAGGTGGCGGCAACGCTTGAAAAATCCGGCACTAAGGTCGCGTGCATGCGCATGAATGTAACAAAAAAAGATGATGTCAAACGGCTCTATGATTTGGCGGAAGACAGATTTGGCGGTGTCGATATATCGATTCAGAATGCAGGCGTGATCACAATTGCCCGCATCGAGGACATGACCGAGGCCGAGTGGGACAAGATCATGGACGTCAACACCAAGGGCGTGTTCCTTTGCTGTCAGGAAGCGATTGCCCGAATGCGAAAAGCTGGACATGGCGGGCGGTTGATCAACACAGCTTCAGGGCAGGCGCGGCAGGGTTTTGTTTTCACGCCGCACTATGCCGCGTCAAAGTTTGGGGTCGTCGGCATCACGCAAAGTCTTGCCAAGGAAGTCGCCAAAGAGGGCATAACCGTCAATGCGATTTGCCCCGGCATCATCGACACGGACATGTGGGCCTATAATGACGCCGCGTGGGGCAGGCTGTTAGGCAATTACAAGCCGGGCGAGTTGATGAATGAGTGGGTTAAAAACATCCCGATGGGTCGCGCGGGCTCCGGCGAGGATGTATCCGGGCTTGTCGCCTTCCTTGCCTCAGAAGACGCATCTTATATCACCGGCCAGACGATCAACGTCGATGGCGGACTGATCATGTCTTGAGCGGATTTCAGTCCGATTTCTCCGGTGCATAACGGACAAACGCGAATGACTTGCTGTCGGGAGCCCAACAGGGAACATTGATGGTTCCCTGACCGCCGAATAACGAAAGCAACGTTTGTGACTTCCCGCCGGTTGTGGGCATCAGCCGCAACTCAACGTTTTTATCGCGCGGATGTCCTTCGGTTCCGCCTTCAAAGGCTATGTAAAGCACATGTTTGCCATCAGGCGACGGGTGAGGAAACCAGTTGACATGTTCGTCGTCGGTCATTTTCTCAAGGCCGGTTCCGCCTGGATGAACGCGCCACAGCTGGACCGATCCACTCTTTTCTCCATTGAACCAAATCCACTGACCGTCCGGTGAATAATCGGGTCCGTCGCAATGGTC
>JANMEX010000360.1:0-6796 GCA_031377485.1 Phyllobacteriaceae bacterium | reverse complement strand
AATTTGTTCCATAATCCATCTTATGCACATTAGATACGTGGCTGGATGTGTTCTGGTTTGATCTGCGCCACTTAAGTATTTTCAATTGATACTTCCTCCGAGCTCGTCATCGATATGCGCCCGGACAATTTCAACAAATCCCCTATCCGCTTTAAAGCCCAGAGATATTGAACGGGCTGCGTCAAAATCTGCCGGCCACCCTGCAACAATTTTACCAATAGTTTCGTCTGGAATACGGCGGATCAGTTTCACGGCCTTGTCACCACCAACACGACGTAAAGCATCTATTTCTTCAGCAACTGTTGCAGAAACTCCTGGCATTGTAAGATTGCGGCGTGGCCCTATCATCGACAAGTCGAGAGTTGCTGCGTGGAGCATAAACTCAATGGCCGCGCGTGGACTGGCAAACCAGTGGCGCACGCTTTCATCCACCGGCAAAACAGCTTCTTTTCCTACAAGCGGCTCTCGCAAGATATTAGAGAAAAAGCCGGAAGCGGCTTTGTTTGGCACGCCTGGTCTAATACATATTGTCGGCAATCGCAGGCCTATGCCATCAAAAATTCCTCTGCGGCTATAATCAGCCAACAGCAACTCACATATTGCCTTTTGAGTTCCATAACTTGTCAAAGGCGTTGTAAAGAATCCGTCTGGTATTTGCTCTGGAAACGGTGCGCCAAAGACAGCAATTGAAGATGTGAAGATAAGTCTGGGTCGGTAAGGCGACTTATACGCTTCTTTTCTAATGGCTTCGAACAATTCCCGGGTGCCATCCATATTTGTTTGGTAGCCCTTCCCGAAATCTGCCTCCGCTTCTCCCGAAACGACGGAAGCGAGGTGAAAAATGATGTCTGGTCGGGATTCTAAAAGTGATTCTGCAAACCCCCTCTCGGCAAAATCTCCTGATAAGATTTTTGTCCGTTCTATAAGTGATTTGGGTAGTACCGTGTCAACAATATCAACCAGTGTAAAACGGCTGATCTCTGCTTTCAGACTTGCCTCTTCAAACGCCAGTTTCGACAATAGCTTTCGCCCGAGCATCCCAGCGGAACCTGTGATCATTACATGCATTTGGCTATCCATTTAAAACTTGTTAGAGCACCCGCGAAGCATTCGTAACTTGCTGCGCTTATTCGATTTTGCCAACCCTTCATGTCAGGCGCTTTACATGACCCCTTCCCGCGATATCAGCCGTCTTCTTGAAATCATGGCCGCCCTGCGCGACCCTGAATCCGGATGTCCTTGGGATTTGGTGCAAACATTTGAGACAATTATTCCCTACACTATTGAAGAAGCCCATGAAGTTGCTGAAGCGATCAGCCGACATGATATGGCCGATCTCGCCGAAGAGCTTGGTGATCTGTTGTTGCAAGTCATATTCCACGCACGTATGGCCGAAGAGGCCGGAAGTTTTGATTTCGGCACAGTTGTTGAGGCAATCACAACAAAAATGATCCGTCGTCACCCGCATGTTTTCGGTGATGTGGATGCGCGCACTGCGGGCATGGCCAAGGGCATGTGGAACAAAATCAAAGCGGAAGAAAAATCTGAAAGACTAGAAAAGAGAAAAAAAGCTGGATTGCAGGGTGTCGATGTGTTCCGCCACCTTGACGCAGTGCCGGCCGCCCTTCCCCCGGTGATTCAATCGGTAAAACTACAAGATCATGCCGCACGGGTTGGATTTGATTGGGCAGAGCCAACTCCGATCCTGGACAAGATTGAAGAGGAATGCGGCGAGTTGCGCGAAGTCATTCAAACAGGCGAAAAAGATCGGATGTTTGATGAATATGGCGACATTCTTTTTGCGATGATGAACCTTGGTAGACGCCTTAACATTGATCCGGAGAGCGCACTTCGTGCGACCAACTCCAAATTCCGAAAAAGATTTGCCCATATCGAAGACGGCCTTTCGGAGGCCGGGCTTAAACTTGGCGAAGCTGATCTCGAAACCATGGAAGCACTTTGGCAGAAAGCTAAGAAATTTGATGCCTAATAGTCAAACGTTGATTTGGGTGTCCGGCCCAGGCGGTGGTCCAGCTCCATCCGGGTTTGAGGACTCATTCTGACTGTCAGGTTTACACCGCCATCATCGCGATCCTCGCGTACCAACACTGCGCCGTTACGGTAGATCCAATCCAAATTGGACATTGAAGAGGCTGGCACCACACAATCGATTATTTCCGCCTTACCCTCAAGGCGCTCTTCAATTGCCGCAAGAAGTGGTGCAGTGCCCTCACCTGTCAGTGCCGAAACCGGAATTTGCGCCGGACCAACTCCCTCACGTCCCGTCAATGAAATCATCGCGTCGCGTTGTTCTGGCGCAAGCAAGTCGGTCTTGTTCCAGACTTCGATCAACTTTGCTGAGTCTTTTGGGTCTAGGCCGAGACTGCGCAGAATTGCTTCTACATCATGTGCCTGTGCACCAGTATCTGCGTCAGCAATGTCACGAACATGTACAACCAAATCTGCCTCGACAACCTCTTCCAATGTCGCACGAAAAGCAGCCACGAGATGGGTTGGCAAGTTCGAGATAAAGCCAACAGTGTCTGACAAAATAGCCAGTCCACCATGGGGCAATGTCAGGCGGCGCAAAGTTGGATCAAGCGTCGCAAACAACATGTCGGCAGCCATCACTTCGGCACCGGTCAACCGGTTGAAAAGCGTTGATTTGCCAGCATTGGTATAACCGACGAGTGCCACAACCGGATACGGGACTTTTTGCCGTTTGGAACGGTGCAGCTTTCGCGTTTGCGTCACATGCGTCAACTCGTCTTTCAGTCGGTCAATCTTGTCCTGCAGCAAGCGTCGGTCGGATTCTATCTGGGTTTCGCCCGGACCACCCATAAAGCCGCCGCCGCCACGCTGACGTTCAAGATGTGTCCAACTACGTACTAGCCGTCCCTTCTGGTAAGTTAGATGGGCAAGTTCAACTTGCAGAACACCTTCACGCGTTTTTGCACGTCGACCAAAAATCTCAAGAATAAGACCCGTGCGGTCAATGACCTTCACTTTCCAGGCTCGTTCGAGATTTCGCTGCTGTACAGGGGTTAGCGGATGATCGACAATAACCAAACCGATATCGAGAGCTTCAATTTCAGTTGCTATTGTTTCAATTGAACCTTGACCGAGCAATGCAGCGGGCTTTGGCCGCTGCACGTTAATCACGGTTTTGTGAACAACCTCAAGATCAATCGCCAGTGCCAGACCTTTCGCCTCATCGAGACGGGCTGCGGAACTGCGTGGCACAACATCGGATGCTTTACCATCTGATTGGTCATTTGAATACCGTTGCGGCAACACCGGCACGATCACCGCTGCCCGCATCACTTCTGTGGATGATGATTTCAATACAACGCCTTTGGAGCAGCCGGACAAACGCCCGACCTTGTCAAATCAGACTTCTTCGCCTTCAAACATTTGCACAGGCTGGCTCGGCATAATTGTCGAGATTGCATGTTTATAGACCAGTTGTGAGTGTCCATCACGACGCAACAACACACAAAAATTGTCAAATGATGTGACAACACCGGTCAGTTTTACGCCATTGACCAAGAATATTGTCAGCGAATTCTTTTGTTTGCGTACCGAATTCAGGAAGAGGTCCTGAAGGTTTTGTGACTTTTCGGCCATATTTGTTTTTCCGATGTCCCTGATTTTCTACCGGTAATGCCACTCCATGGCCGTGCTCTGTCAAGACACTTTTAGAGTGTCCTCCAAGTCGAATACCAGAAGTTGTCACCCCCACCCCACAACTCCCGATATCAGGCAAGAGTCTTTTCCGCAACGGCAAAAAAAGCTTCGCGCAATTGGGGTGCAAACAATCCCGGATGTCCGTTGCCGATGGGCTGATCGTCAACCTTGATGACCGGCATGACCAAAGTTGTTGCGGCAGTTATGAAAACTTCACGAGCATTTTTTGCTTCTTCGACGGAGAAAGGACGTTCTTCAACTTCAAGACCCAGATTAGCTGCGACTTCGATAACTGTCGTTCGCGTTACTCCACGCAAGATACCGTGTTCCGCCGGGCGCGTAACAAGCTTTCCATCTTTTGAAACGATCCAGGCGTTCGTTGCCGCACCTTCCTTGATAAATCCGTCTGCGTCTACAAACAGTGCCTCCTGCGCGCCTTTGCGCTTGGCGGCTTCGCGAGCCAGCACATTGGGCAACAAGCCAATTGTTTTGATGTCGACACGGTCCCAGCGATTTTCAGGAACGGTGATCACCGCGATGCCGGTGGCAGCGCGTTTTTCTGCGGCGTCCCTGTCCAGTGATTTTGCAGTAATGACGATGGATGATGGAATTTTTTCAGCAGGGAAAACATGATCGCGTTTCGCGACACCGCGCGTTACTTGCAAATAGTACATGCCGTTGAAAACATGATTGCGGCGAACTGTTTCGCGAATGACGGCCACCAGAGCGTTTCGCGACATAGGCCATTTCATTTCGAGTTCGCGCAGCGAGCGATCTAACCGGTTCAAATGTAAGGTCAGATCAACAATAAACCCAAAGCGCACTTCGCAAACTTCATAGACACCGTCTGCAAACTGGTAGCCACGATCTTCAACGTGAACCGCGGCGTCGGCGTGGCGGACATATCGTCCGTTGACATAGGCAATGCGTGACAAGTTCTTTCCCCTCAACCGGAAATAAAGAAATAGTGAAATCAAACACCCAGGGACTTGAGCTTGCGATGCAAAGCAGAACGTTCCATGCCCACAAATTCGGATGTTTTAGAAATATTGCCACCAAATCGGTTTATCTGAGCGATTAGATACTCTTTCTCGAATACTTCACGCGCCTCCCGCAAAGGCAGCGACATTATATGCTGGTCAGACTGGGTTGGCACGCGTGGCAACATGTCGCCCACTTCTGAAGGCAGCAAGCTTGCAGTGATTTCACTGTCGGTATCATCACCGCGTGCCAAAATCAGTAGTCTTTCAACATTGTTGCGAAGTTGGCGAACATTGCCCGGCCAGCCATGAGACTGTAAGACAGCCATCGCATCATCACCGATTTTGCGCGGTTTGATGCCCGCCTGTTCCGTCAGTTGTTTAACAAAGAAATTGACGAGTTCCGGAATGTCCTCGCGACGATCAGCAAGTGGCGGAATGGACAACGGCACGACCGCCAACCTGTGAAACAAATCCTCGCGAAACCGCCCTTCTGCAATCATGGCTTCGAGGTTTTGCGCGGTCGAGGATATGATGCGTATATCTACCTTGACCCGCTTGTTGCCCCCTACCCGCTCGAAACTCTGATCGACCAATACCCGCAAGATTTTATTTTGTGTCTCGCGCGGCATATCCGCAACTTCATCAATGTAGAGGACGCCTCCATGGGCCTCCTCAAGCGCACCTATCTTGCGTTCACCACCCGTCATTTCGGTGCCAAACAGTTCGATTTCCATCCGCTCAGGAGTAATCGTTGCAGCGTTGACGGTAATAAATGGGCCATTAGCCCGCGGCGAAAGCTGATGTATAGCGCGCGCGGCCATTTCCTTGCCCGACCCCGAAGCGCCAAATATCATCACACGACTGTTGGTCGGCGCGATGCGTTCAATTGCCTGTTTCAACTGATTCATCGCCTGCGAAGCGCCAATCAATTCAAGACTGTCGGAGCTTTTCTTCCGCAGCTCCGTCACCTCTTTGCGCAAGCGCGAAGTTTCAAGCGCTCTCTCGGCGACTAAAACAAGCCTGTCAGCCTTGAACGGCTTTTCGATGAAATCATAGGCTCCGCGCTTTATGGCAGAAACAGCTGTTTCAATGTTGCCGTGACCCGAGATCATGACCACGGGCAGTTCTGGATACTGCTTCTTGATTTCGTCAAGTAATGACAAACCGTCCAAACGGCTCCCTTGCAGCCAAATATCAAGAAAAACCAATCTGGGCATGCGTGCATCAATTGCTTGCAACGCAGTGTCAGCATCCTTGGCTGTGCGGGTTTCATGTCCCTCATCTGAAAGAATTCCCGCGACCAATTCACGGATATCTTCTTCATCATCAACAACGAGTATTTCAGCGGCCATTTTCGCTTACCTGCACCATCTTATTGTTATTGTTTTCAGTTTCAGCTGTTTGGTTTGTTGAAACGTCTGACTTGATTATGATTGCTGGAAAAGTGATCCGGATATTTGCGCCTACACCTTTATGGAAGTCCTCAGGTGCGTCATGCAATGAAAGCGTCCCGGAGTGTTCTTCGACGATTTTCCTGACAATGGCCAATCCGAGCCCGGTGCCTTTTTCACGCGTGGTCATATAGGGCTCAAGCAAGCGCTGCCTGTTTTCGCGTGGCAGACCTTTTCCATTATCCATGATGTCAACAACGATTGTCCCGTTTTCGATCGCAGCTCTGACAAGCACGTGCCCCCTTTCCCCTGAAAGATCAGGTTCGCGACCATCAATTGCTTCAGTTGCATTTTTGATCAGATTTCCAAATGCCTGCGCCAACATTCGGCCGTCAAACATGCCAAGAGGTGCATTTGTTGGGAATTGCTTCTCGATCGTTATATCCGGCCTACTTACTTCGATCAGAAATGCAGCCTCCTTAAGTGGTTGGCGAATATCCAAGGGAGTTGGCGTGGGTTTTGGCATCCGGGCAAACGATGAAAATTCGTCAACCATGCGTCCGATGTCGCCAACCTGCCGGATTATCGTGTCCGTGCACTGATCAAAAATTTCCCGGTCTTCGACAATCACCTTCCCGAAGCGGCGGCGTATTCGCTCGGCAGACAGTTGGATCGGCGTCAGCGGATTTTTGATTTCATGAGCGATGCGTCGGGCAATGTCTGACCATGCAGTGG
>JANMEX010000359.1:0-6140 GCA_031377485.1 Phyllobacteriaceae bacterium | reverse complement strand
CGCTGCCGATGCGCGCCGACGTAGATCTTTCGGCGGCCAACGACTGCATGAAGAAGGGTCTTGAAATTCTTGACCATTCCTCTGCCGTGTTCCCGAATGACACCCAGATGGTTGATCGTGACACTCTGAACCAGATCAACGATCTGTTCACGTCGTTCATGGCTGACCCGGCGATGCCTGCTGCCGACGCACAGGCCAAGTTCGTCGAAATCATCAAGGCTGCCGCCAAGTAATCGGCGCTTGATCACTTCGAACTTTCGGGCCCGGCCTCACCAGAGGCCGGGCCCATCCGGACCCGTTCACTGTCGATATGGCCGTAGAATGTATCCAATTTCACATGCAGATTTTCAGACTTGGCCAATGAACCGCGAAAGCGCTGTCACCTGCCGCCTTTTCTGGACTTGATTTGATCGCTGTTACCTTGGGAGGGGTCGACGGATGGACAGGCCGAATCCGCTATTCCGGAATCTTTCGTCAAAAATCGCTTCGCTGCCGATGATGTTCATTGTGCTCGGCGTGTTTGTTGGCGGCACAATCTGGACTGTGCTTTTCTCTTTCACCAACATTAAGGTGTTGCCCCTGTTCACGCCCGGCGACTTTGTTGACGGCTTTGTCGGGCTGGCCAACTACAAGCGCTTGTTTGCTACAGATCGCTGGTGGGTCGCGATGAAGAACGTGACCATCTATGGCATTCTTTCCATTTTGATTTCGTTCTCGTTGGGCTTTCTTATTGCCGTCCTGATGGACCAGAAGATCCGCCTTGAGGGACTTTTCCGCACCATTTATCTTTATCCATTCGCGCTTTCATTCATCGTGACCGGCCATGTCTGGGCCTGGATCATGAGCCCCGAATATGGTCTTCAGGCCGCTGTCCGGCAGCTGGGCTGGACCAGCTTCTCGTTCGGTTGGGTCGCTGATCGAAACATGGTGATCTATGCCATTGTAATTGCCGGTATCTGGCAGGGCACAGGTCTTGTCATGGCGCTTATGCTGGCGGGGCTTCGCGGTATCGACGAAGAAATCTGGAAAGCTGCGAAAATCGACGGCATTCCGACTTGGCGCACCTATGTGCAGATCGTCGTGCCGATGATGAAGCCGGTTCTTGTGACCACGTTCGTGATCGTCGCTTCGGGCGCCGTGCGCATCTACGATCTTGTCGTGGCGCTGACAGACGGAGGACCGGGCATTTCATCCGATGTTCCGTCCCGGTACATTTACCAGAATTACTCCGCCAACCTCGGTCAGGCGCTTTCCGCTTCCACCGTCATGCTTGTGGCCATGGCCATCTTGCTGATCCCCTGGATCCGGCTTGAATTTGGCAAGAAATCGTAGGGGCACCAGACATGTCAAACATATCCAATGCCATTGAACCGTCAGGCGCGAAGCCGAAGAAGTTTATCACTATCGAACGGGCAATTGTTTACACAGTTCTGATCGCTTGTGCGGCATTCTTCCTTTTCCCGCTCTACATCATGGTCATCACATCGCTGAAGGATCTCGATGCCATCAGGGCTGGCAACCTCTTTGTGCCGACCGCGCATCCCACCTTTGCCGCATGGACCAAAGCATGGTCCGAAGCCTGCACCGGTCTCTATTGCAAAGGCATTCAGGTTGGTTTCTGGAATTCGGTACGCATTACAGTGCCGAGCGTGATCATCTCGATCGCAGTCGCCTCGATCACCGGATATTCGCTGGCGAACTGGCCGTTCAAGTTTTCCGAAGTGTTCTTCACAATCCTCCTGGTCAGCTCGTTCATTCCTTACGTCGTCATGCTTTACCCGCTGGTGATGATCACCAAATGGCTTGGCATCTATTCAACGCTGCCCGCTGTTGTGCTGGTTCATACTGTCTTTGGCCTGCCTCTTTTGACGCTGCTGTTCCGAAATTATTTTGCTTCGCTGCCGCAGGAATTGTTCAAGGCGGCGCGCGTCGATGGTGCTGGTTACTGGCGCATCTTCTTCCAGGTCTATGCGCCGATGTCTGTGCCGATCTTTACCGTTGCGATCATTCTTCAGGTCACCGGCATCTGGAACGACTTCCTGTTTGGCGTCATCTACGCCGGTCCGACCAACTATCCGATGACTGTGCAGCTCAACAACATCGTCAACTCGCTTCAGGGCGTGAAGGAATACAACGTCGACATGGCGGCCACGATCCTTACCGGTCTCGTGCCATTGGCGATCTACTTTTTCTCAGGGAAATATTTTGTCCGCGGTATTGCCGCTGGTGCAGTGAAGGGTTGATGGGATGAATTCGAATATTCCAAGCGTATCGGTGCAGGGTCTGGCTCTGAGTTATGGCGCGGTCAATGTCCTCAAGGAATTGGACCTCGACATCAAGCAGGGCGAGTTTCTCGTGCTCCTCGGGCCTTCGGGATGCGGCAAGTCGACTTTGCTGAATTGCATTGCCGGTCTTCTGGAGCCGTCCAAGGGCAAGGTTTTCATTCAGGGCAAGAATGTCACCTGGGAAGAGCCCAAGGATCGCGGCATCGGAATGGTGTTCCAGTCCTACGCGCTCTATCCGCAGATGACAGTGGAGCGGAACCTGTCGTTCGGCCTGCGCGTCGCTGGCATGGCAAAGGAAGAGATCGAAAAGCGCGTCAAACGTGCAGCTGAGATGTTGCAGCTTGAGCCGTTGTTGGAGCGCAAGCCGACTGCCCTTTCCGGCGGTCAACGCCAGCGCGTTGCGATCGGTCGAGCCCTTGTGCGCGATGTGGATGTGTTTCTGTTTGACGAGCCGCTATCGAACCTTGATGCCAAGTTGCGCGCCGAACTGCGTGTCGAAATCAAGCGCCTGCATCAGCGTCTCGGCAACACGATGATTTATGTGACGCATGACCAGATCGAGGCGTTGACGCTTGCTGACCGCGTTGCGGTCATGAAGGGCGGCACGATCCAGCAACTCGATAATCCGATGACAATCTACAACAGCCCGAAAAACCTCTACGTCGCGGGCTTCATCGGTTCGCCATCAATGAACTTCCTGAAGGGCACCATTTTTGGCTCCGGCAAGGATGTTGCGGTCAAGGTTCAGGGTGTCACCGTGCCGCTGGCGGGCTATGCCACCGAGCGGCCAACACATGATGGTCAAAAGGTGATCTTCGGTGTTCGACCTGAGCATATCCGCATAAATGTGGGCAATGGAGATGACGTCTCGCCGGAGTATGACGCTGAAGTCGAACTGGTCGAGCCGATGGGTTCGGACAGTTTGGTCTGGCTGGAGTTTGAAGGCCATAGCCTGACAGCCCGTGTTGAATCGAGCGTGCATTTCCATCCGGGCGACAAGGTCAAGGTCCGCTTCCGTGTCGGCCTCGCCTCGCTGTTCGATGAGGGTGATAGCGACCGGATTTGAGTTTTTGGCGTCACGCCAAGCGGATAAGAAAATGAGCAGCATGCAGTCTTCCGTTCCCGACGGTCGGCAGAATCTTGCCGGAAAATGGACCTTGGCAACTTCCGGCGGGAAGTTTCAGGGGGCGATGTTTCTGCCGGGCGATGTGCACAGCGCGCTGGTCGCCAATGGCGTGATTGCGCACCCCTATGTTGGCCGCAATGAAGAGGCCGTGCAGTGGGTGGCACAGGAAGACTGGCTGGTTTCGCGCACCTTCGAAATGCCGGCATCCTTCCCGCAAGGCGGCTGGTATCTCGATATCGACTATCTCGATACGATTGCTGAAGTGCGGGTGAATGGCGACCTGGTGCTCTCGGCCAAAAACTGTTTCCGGCGCTACAGGCCGGATGTTTCGAATGCGCTGAAGCCGGGGCGCAACTTGATCGAGATCCTGTTTCATTCGAGCCCGAAGGCCGCAAACGTGCTGCAGGCTTCGATGCCGTTTTACATTCCCTATTCGAGCGATAATTGTCCGATCCCCAACGTCAACATGCTGCGCAAGCCGCAGTGCCATTTCGGCTGGGACTGGAATATCGCGATTGCACCTCTGGGGCTTTACGAGCGGATTGAACTGAAGCGGCACGAACTCGTGCGCATCGACCATGTTCAGGTTCAGCAGTTTCACGAGGACGGATTTGTTGATCTGACGGTTGCCGTTCATTTGCAGGCCACTGCCTCTGGAGATGTTGCCGTTTCCCTGTCACTGGATGGCAAGGCCAACAATCGGACTGTTACTGTCGTTGCCGGTTCCAGCACGCATGTTGAAACGATCCGCATTGAAAATCCGCAGCTCTGGTGGCCGGCAGGGTTTGGTGCACAGCATCTCTATGCGTTGGAAGTCAGGGTCGAAGGCGAAACTGAGCGCCGCAACATCGGCCTGCGCACCGTTGAACTGATCACCGACAAGGACGCCGTCGGCAGTCGGTTTGCGTTCAAGGTCAATGGCCGCGAGATTTACTGTCGCGGTTCCAACTGGATCCCTGCCGATGCGCTGCCATCAGCGGCAACCCCTGAATTAACGGAAAGGCTTTTACAGGCGGCGGTAGATTCGCATCAGAACATGATCCGGGTCTGGGGCGGCGGGTTTTACGAGCAGGATTTTTTCTACGACATCTGCGACCGGCTCGGGCTGATGGTCTGGCAGGACTTCATGTATTCCTGCTCGCTTTATCCATCGACGCCTGATTTCCTTGAAGAGGTCAGCCTTGAGGTGGATTATCAGGTCCGCCGCCTTGGCCATCATGCCTGCATCGCGCTGTGGTGCGGTGACAATGAACTGATCGGCGCGCTGAACTGGTTCGAGGTCTCTCGCAAGGATCGTGACCGCTATCTGGTGTCCTATGACCGGCTAAACCGTACGATTGAAACGGCAATGAAAAATGCCGATCCACTGGCCAACTGGTGGCCGTCGAGCCCGTCGCCGGGCGTGCTTTCTTTCGGCGATGCCTGGCATGACGACAGCAATGGCGACATGCATTTCTGGAGCGTGTGGCACGAGGGCAAGAATTTCGAGCATTATCGCGATGTGCGCCCGCGTTTCTGCTCCGAGTTCGGGTTCCAATCCTTTCCGTCGATGAAAATCGCGCAGCAGTTTGCTACGGGCGATGATCTCAATATTTCCTCGCCGGTGATGGAATCGCACCAGAAAAACCGCGGCGGCAATGCGCGCATAGCTGAAACCATGTTCCGCTATTTCCGTTTTCCGATGGATTTTGCAGATTTTGTCTATCTCAGCCAGGTCCAGCAAGGGCTTGCGATCAAGACCGCTGTTGAATATTGGCGCTCGCTGAAGCCGCACAATATGGGGGCGCTTTATTGGCAGCTGAATGACACGTGGCCGGTTGCCTCCTGGGCGAGCCTTGATCATGGCGGCGGATGGAAAATGATGCATCACATGGTGCAAAACTTCTTCCAGCCGGTCGCCGTGTTTGCCGTGCCGTCGCCTGATGGCGAGGCGATCCGGCTGGTGGCGGTTAACGACACGCCGAATGCCGTGTCGATTGATGTCGTAATGAAGGCTGTGTCTTTGACTGGCGCCGTGCGTGAACTGGCCCGCGCCAATATCACTGCGCCGACGGACAAAGCAGTGGATGCCGCATGGCTCTCAGCTCGCGATATCGGGAAAGACAATCTGCTGATTTTCGAATTCACGGCTTCCGATGGGTCCGCAGGCCGGGGTCATCATGCACTGGTTCCCTACAAGCGCATGGCGCTTACAAATCCGGAACTTTCCGTCCGCAAAGAGATAAAAGATGGTGTGTTGACCGTGACTTTTGAAGCCAAAAAGCCGGCGCTGTTTGTCTCGCTTGAAACCGGTGAGCCGGGCCGGTTTGATGGCGGAGGTTTTGATCTTTTGGCCGGTGAAAAGCGTATGCTCCGGTTTATTCCTGATACAGATGCAGACTTGGAAAAGGCGGCTGACTCGCTCATTGTACGCCATCTCCATTCCGCAACATACTCCGCATAGGCACAAGCAAAGAGGCCCGGTATTGCCCGGGGCAGGTCATGAAGCGATCAGAAGTCAACGACATCATCAAGCAATCCGATGCCTTCATCCGCTCGTTCGGCTATATCATGCCGCCGTTCGCCTATTGGACGCCGGAGCAGATGCAGGCCAACACAAAGGGCGGTTCAGGAATTTTGAACGGCCGTATGGGCTGGGATATCACCGACTATGGCCAGGGCAAGTTTGATGAGCTCGGCCTGTTCCTGTTTACCGTCCGCAACGGCGTCGCAGCCGACCTCGCGCGTGG
>JANMEX010000358.1:0-3460 GCA_031377485.1 Phyllobacteriaceae bacterium | reverse complement strand
GGTGGCTTGTAGCCAAGTGGCACCAGTAGGATTAGTGCAGAAACCCGGGTGGGGTGGCGGATTGCCATTTGCAACGCCGAAAGTGCCCCGGCCGACCCGCCCATGACGGCGGCGTGATTGATGCCAAGCGCATCCAATAGGCAAACGTGCGCATCGGCCTGAGCCGCAGCAGATGAGTCGGCGGGCATGGGGGTGCGCAGATAGCCAAAGCGCGACATGGCGATCACTCTGATGCCTTGCTTTGCTAGCGGCGCGGCAAACGCCATGCCCTGATCATAACCGCCGCCGCTGCCATGGACTGATAACAGAGGAACACCAGCGCCCGCTTCCTGATATTCAACAGCGCCACAGCGGGTTTCGATCAGCAGGCTGCCACGCGAGACGCGGGCGCGGGCTACGTCGATGTCGGATTCAAAGCGCCACCAGATCAGGAGCGTCAGAACGCTGATGGCGAGCCCTGTGCCGACAAGCAGCGGATGACGCCGGAATAAGGACACGGACGGTTTCGCCTGCCCCGGACGTTTCGAGGTCCAAAAAATCACAAGCCCGCCGACCGCAAGCGCGGCTGCGCCGATAACAGCCCATGTCAGCAACGGCCCCTGAATCTCAGCGCAATCGGCAAAGCAGAGAATTGGCCGCACATGCACGATCCCCAATCCCTGCAGCAGCCAGAGCCCGCCCAGCAATGCGCAAAGAACACCGAAAACTGTCGCGGCCTTTTTCATGTCATTTGTTCCTTGGGAGAGCAGGGTGCTTGATGAACGCTATGCTGACAATCAACAGCCGACGCCGCCCCAAGGTGCAGCGAGTTTCGGATCATGGGGCAGCCTCACTTTCGGTGGTTCGAGACGCAGAGAGATCGCGCAGACCGACCAGGCGGACGAGGAGAAATGCGCCTGCGACCAGCACGCCCGCATTGATCCATGTCATCGCGCCGAAAGCATCGCCCCACGCATTGGCGAGCGTATGAGGAATAATGCCCGCAATCAGGATGCTTTGCCGAGAATTCAAGAAGAGCCACGTGATGAACACGTTGAAGGCAACACCTCCGATGGCAAAGATGGGGAATGACATATTCGATTGCGGTACGCCCGAGATAGAAAACGCGGGGACGTGCCATATCATCCATATCGTGCCAAGGATAAGGGCTGCAGACAGCGGCCTCATACTCTCAAGCATGCGTGGCAATAGGTAGCCACGCCAGCCCAACTCTTCGCCCAATGGGCCCAGCGCGATCAAAGGCAATGAAACCAACCCCAGGCCAAGGGCTTGCCAGTTGCTCCAGGTTGGCAAGGGGTCACCGAATGCCAGCCCCACAAGCTCGACCGCCAACATCAACACCGGATGGAAACCCAGCGCAATTGCCCAGACCCAAAGACCAACACGCCAACGCATCAGCCGACCAAGGAGTTCCTGGATTGCCGACCAACCGCCCGTGACCAAAGTGATGGTAACTGCGGCAATGTTCGGTGCCCACACGGCTAAGTAAAACATCGGAGAACGGTTGTTGAATGGGCCGAGGTGTGTATTGAACCAGTCAGGCGCAAGCATGACGGACGCGCCAATCGTCCATGTAATGCCAAATGTCAGCGCAACGAATATATAAATCCCATAATGTCGGAATAAGTTCTGGATCATGGCTTGGACCTCCTTTTGGGGGAGTCGAACTGGTCCGCGAGCGTGGTTGTTCCGACGAGGATGTCTTGTTGCAGAATCTGCCCCCACTTCTCCGGCTCTTCGAAAAACGGACTGTGAGCCGAATGCTCAAAGCTATAAAACCCTTTCATCGGCGCTCGGAGCTTCTCGAAATAGTCCTTCGTCAAGATGTAGGACACAGTGTAGTCGTATATTCCACTCACGAAATAAACGGGTATGTCGAGCTGTGGAACTTTTGCAGTAAGGTCAGTTGCAAGAATATCATTCCACATGTTGGTTGACGCAGCCGACCACTTTCCGCGCCAAATGTTGATTTTTTCTCCCAATGTGTAGGCCCGGCTAAGCATCACGGGCACGAAGATGCCGCTCACCACCGACTTCATGGAATGCGTAGTGCCAATTCCGAGGCTGTGCATTGCGTCGTCCCGCAAGGCGCGGTACGCAGCCGGCATGGTGTGCATCTCTAATAGTGGAATCTTCTCAAGCTTCGCCACCATTGCGCTGTTGCCGACAGCCTTAAACTGCTCGATCATGTAAGTGTACGCGAGCTTTTCGGAGGCTAGCTGCCGCGACATCTGTGCAACGCCGATATAGGCGCGGTAGAGTTCCGGCGCCCGCGCCGCAGCCGCGATGCCGAAGAAGGTTCCGCCTGAGTGAGCCATAAGGTAAATCTTGTCCTGCGCAAAACGCGACCGAAGATAGTTCGTCACAGTAAGCGTATCGGAAACCAGTTGCTTCTCGTGTAGAGTGTCGGGCGGTATGTCCGTGTTGAAAGAAAGCCCGCTGCCCCGTTGCTCCCACCAGCAAACGACAAAATAGTTCTCAAGAACGGTCGGATAGTTTTGGCTGATCGCAAACTCTGGCATGCCGGGTCCACCGTGCAGGAAGAGCAAAACCGGTTTTGTTTTGTCCTTGCCCCTGATGAACATTCCTTGCTCGACGCCGTTGACGTTGATGTGGAGCTTTTCCGAAATGCTTCCCGCGAGCGTCATCCCGTCGTTATCACGGAAGGGAGTTGGTGCTCCCGGGCTGGACATCCACAGCGCGACGACGGCACCAAAGACGCAGACAAGCAGAACGGTGAATGCGATCAGCATGACATGCAAGCCCCGTCGCAGAAATGATTTGTGTGAGGGCTGGTGAGGTCGTTCATTTGTCATCTGCGCTCTCTGCTAGGGATTCGGCTAGGGCGGCGCACGCAATCTGCCATGCAACGCCAAAAATCAGGGCGAGAAAGACATAAATCCCATGGCGTTGCAGCCGGCTCCGCATCATGGTTTGATTTCCCCTTCGATCGAGCCGAGCTGGTCTCCATTTGCTGGAACAACAAAACGATCATTGCGCACGAGAGAACGGCCGTTGATCAGAATCGGTATGGGCGCACCGGCGAATGGCGCATCGGCGGTTCCGTGAGCTTGAGCATGCACGTGCAAGTGCGGTTCACCGCTTGCACCAGAGTTGCCAACTTCGGCAACAAGAGACCCAACCACCAATCGCTGGCCTTTGTGAACCAGAAGCGAACCATTCCGGAAGTGGGCAAGCAGGATATCAGCGTCGCCGCAGCGCAAAATGATGTGATTGCCCGCAAGGTGCGGCTCGTCTTGGAGCGGTATTTGCATATCAGGAAGGCCATCAACTGCGGTGAGCACTTGACCTTCACAAGGTGCAAGCACAGGTTTGCCGAACACGAAATATTGGCGTGGATCAGCGGGCATCACGCCATTGGCACGAAGCCCCCACCGATCAATCGCGACGAAATCAACTGCATAAGACGTGCCCCAATATGACTTGTGAGCGGGAATGG
>JANMEX010000328.1:0-6420 GCA_031377485.1 Phyllobacteriaceae bacterium | reverse complement strand
CCCGCGTTGCGCGGTGCAAGATTGAACCCGATTGACGCACTGCGCCATGAATAATTCACCCAACGTGATGGATTATGATTGCCGACAAGGCTATGAACCCAGCTCAATGCCCAAGGAGTCATCAATGCGCACGTTATTGTTTGCTGCATTTGCCTTAACAGCCCTGATTTCAGCTTCTCCCGCCCTTGCCGAAGAGAAGGCCGAAACTGGCATAATCAAGGCCTACGAATGTGGTGACAATTGCTACCTGACAATCACGACGAACAAGGGTGAAGAACTCACAGCCCTTTGTGCCGCAGATGCATGCGGCGCGTGGAACGAACAGGCTGAATTGCCGGCCGGTCTGATCGGCAAGAAGGTTGAAGTTTTGGTTGGCACCGGCAAACAATATGATGGCGCTGGCAATGAAATGGGAGACTTCCCGTCCTTCTCCAAAGTGACAGTGGAAGGCGCAGGTGCCGCGACAGATGAAACCAATGCGACCGGCACCATCAAATCATACGAATGCGGTGACAATTGCTACTTGACCATCACCACGGACAAGGGCGAAGAACTCACCGCTCTCTGCGCCGCGCAAGAGTGTACCACTTGGAATGAAAACGCTGAGATGCCGAAAGATATGATCGGCAAGTCTGTCAAAGTCACGATTGCGTCCGGCAAGCAATATGATGGCGATGGCAACGAGATGGGTGATTTTCCATCTTTTACCAAGATTATCATCGCACAACTCTGAACCCGGAAATCTGTCAGATCTCGAACGTCATCGCCACCGGGCAATGGTCGCTCGCTTTTGGCCGGTCCCAACCGACTCGCGGATAGCGATCGACATTCTGCCCTGCGGGAAAAATTGTTCGATAAGGTTGTCCGCGGCGGATGATATCCGGCTTTTTGCTTGCGTTACTATCTGCAAGTGCAGGTGACGCCAGCATGTAGTCCAGTTGGCACAGATGCCGTTCCTCGGGCCCGCGTGAATGGAACAGCGTCCACCGGTCCAAGACATCGCGTCGCGCCAGCAAATTTTCACAAAATCCGTCTGCAAGCAAAACATTCAGCGCGCTGTCAGGATCAATCGCGTGGATGAAATCATAGCCATCATGGCCATTGTCGCGCACGTCCAGACGCTCCTGGTAATCATTCATGTCGCCGCACAGCAACCAATTATGCTTGCCGGTTTCCCCTTGCCCGAAGCGCTGGGTGATCACATGCCGCACCGCCTTTGCCTCGGCGATCCGCAGCGGCAGCGTCGAAGTGCGCCCATCCACACCGTTGCGCGGTCCACCCATGGATTTCAGATGCGTGACGAATAACGTCAGCGGCCTACCGCCAATGCGCAGTTCCAACTCAAGACAATCACGACGGAAAATCCGTTCGCTCGAATTGATCCCAAGCTTGGCAACGCCTTCGCTGTAGGCGTTGATTTCATCAAATGTCAGCCCGGCGTGACTTGTCACCTTCAGGCATTCGATCGCCTCGCCCGTCTTCGTCGTCTCACGCATCATCACCGCGACATCAATGCCGCGAGAGTCATTGCCCTCAACTAGGAATTTTTGCTTGTAACCCGCACCGATCATGCGGAACAAATAGCCATGTTCAAACGCATTGAGGATTTCGATGTTATCGACCTCCTGCAGGCAGATGATATCAGCCTTGGTGTCGGCAATCGCCAAAGCGGTTTGCTGGCGCGTATCATCGGTCTCGGCAACCATGCGGGCCTGTTCGATGTCGCGATACTGTCGCTCATCCTTGATGTCAAACAACAACATCGAACGATCGGCGTTCAGATCATTGCGATAACCGGTGAAATCAAACCGTCGCATGAGGTTTTCGACGTTGAATGTTGCAATACGGACCGACATCAAACCTCCGGAATTAACCCGTGAGGCTTTGCCCGCCGTCAACGGTGATCGTGGTGCCAGTGATATAGCGTCCGGCATCGGAAGCAAGCAAAAGCGCCGCACCGTCCAGATCGCCCTCACTGCCCAGCCTGCGCAGCGGATTGGCGCCCTTGAGGTAGGCCTTCGCCGGATCAGTCAGGAAGCTCGCGGTCATGCGCGTTTCAAACCAACCCGGGGCAATCGCATTGACGCGAATGCCATGCGGGCCAAGTTCCTGCGCCATTGAACGCGTCATTTGCGAGATGCCAGCTTTTGCTGTCGAATAGACAGCCGTGCCAGTCATTGCCTTCGATGCCAGAATACTGCTCATGTTGATGATCGCGCCATGCTTCTTGCCCGCGATCATCCGCTTGGCTGCGCCTTGCGCCACAAAGAACATGGCTTGAAGATTGATCTCCATCAGCCGACTCCAGTCGTCTCGCTCGACTTCAAGGAACCGCTTGCGAAGCGTTACCCCGGCGTTGTTAAACACAATATCCGGCACGCCATAGGCAGTCTCCGCCTCATCCAGCGCAAGCGTTACGCCTTTGTCGTCACGCAAATTTGCGACAACAAAAACCGGGGCGTGAAACCGCACTCCCGCCAAAAGGCTTTCACATATCTGCGGCTCGTGATGGGTTGCGACCGAGCAGACTTTCGCGCCGTGTTTGAGAAACAGACGCACCATCTGCAAGCCAAGACCGGACGATCCGCCTGTGATCAGGACCGATTTGTCCCGAACTGAAAACAGATCATTCACAGGCCCGCTCCGTGTTTTATTCGATCAGCGTCCCTAATCGGGAAGTGAGCAAATTACAAATGGAAACGCGGGGTTGTATCCTGTGTCAATCTGCTCTCAACAGAAATGTTAGTCCAAGATCACGCTGCGTCCGCCAGCGCACAAGTGCCTCAATGGGTGTATGCTCGCCTGCAATGTTGAGACGGAACCGGCTTGGTATGCCCGCCGTCTGCCCCATCGATACACGCGCACCGTTTGAATTCATATCGCGCAGCACGCATTCAAGACTGCCGAACCCGTTGTTGAATTCAACCATCGCGCCCTTGAGAATGCGGCGGCGGTGTTCATTGCGGCGTTCATCGCCAGCATAAGCGGCCTTGGCGGTATGAGAGAGCTGCATGGTCGCCTGGGTATCATTCGTAAAATGCATGATGTTGCCTCCTGTGTGGCAATACCCATGCGAAACCCATGCCAGAAGATTTGCCCCATAACGGGACAAAAAGCTCAATCAAGCGCAATTTTGGCCGGATCCATGCCAAGATGGGCCGCAATGACCTCGACAACCACGCGGTGATCGTCGCGCTGAGGGAGGCCGGAGACTGTGACGCATCCAACCACCGGCCCACCTTTAAGCCGGATCGGGAAGCACCCGCCCGCAGCCGCATACTCCATCGGATCCATGCCCAGGGCCTCATTAAAACTCCTCCCGGCTTCGGCAAGCTCAAGCGCCTTGCGATAGGACGAGGCATGGAAACGCCGCACCACATTGATCTTGCGGCGCACCCATTCAGCATTGTCCTGCGTCGCACCGGGCATTGAATAGGCAAACAACTGCCGGTCCCAAAGACGGATATCGATCAAGCCAAAACCGTTTGCAGCTTTGATCCGCTCGATGATAGCCAGCCCGATGGACAGTGCATCGGTCTCCGAAAACGCGGAGAATGCCAGCGTGTCTTCCTGAATCTTGATCTTGGCAATATCGGCTGAATGGCTCATGTTGTTCCTCCGCGAAGGCATGACGGCCTTCATGATTTCGCCGCACATAACACCGAAGGTGAACCATGCGCAAAATTCTTTTCCCGCTGCTGATATCGGCATATCTCGTAACACCGGCTTTTGCCGATGGTGATCTCGACCGTATCCTTTCGGCCTTTGACAAACAGCGGCTCGAAAACTTCGACAAGACCGAAGCCGATGCGCTGGCAGAGGGAATGCGGGGCGGAACTCCAGAGGAAATCGACATCCTCACCAAAGCACTCGCCGGCGAAAAGCTTTCACTATCAGGCAAATACGATCCAATCGGTAGCTGGAAATGCCGTATCATCAAGGTCGGCGGGGGTCTGCCAATTACGCCCTACAACTGGTTCAGATGCCGGATCACCGACGACGGTGCTGGTTGGTATGTTGAAAAAATCTCCGGCTCGCAGCGCCTCACCGGCCGCCTTTACACCAAGTCTGATACCGAACTTGTGTTTGTCGGCGCTGGCCATGTCAACGAAGATCCGCCGCGCAAATACGGCGAAGACGCAAAGCAGGATCAGGTCGCCATTGTGACCCGCAGGGCCGAAAACAATCTGGTCTTCGAATTCCCTGCCCCGCAGTTTGAATCCAAACTCGACATCATGCTGATGGAACGAACAAAGTGAAATCACAGACCGCCGCCGTGTTCTTCCTTGCAGCAACACTCCCCGCACTTTCAGCCGAATGCACGGTCGATACTGTGACATACGTCCAGCCGGATGCCGAAGGCTTCAGTCTAACATTCCGCCCCGCAACAGAACCGAACGCATGGAGCGACCTGGAAGCCACGCTCAAAACGCCGACGCGCGAATTCAAATTTTCGATGACCGCCTCTAATGGCTACTCGTTCAACTACCTCGTTCCTTCATGGAAAGACGCGCCGGAAGACTCCGAATTCCACATTCATTTTTACGACAAGGATTTTAAAACGCTGGGACTGCCCAATAAGAGCGGCGCGACCCCCGCGGCCATATTGACGCCGGAACTTGGCTCATGGCTCTATTATGGCAACATCAACGCCAATAATCCCTCACAGGAATATCTGCCCGCCGATATGTGGCGCGCGGAAAAATGCGCCAGTTGAAATGGGTCGCACCCAAAGCTTGACTTGATCTGCAAATTTGAAGCAATCTCTCGTGGGGCGCGGGAGATTTTTATGCGCAAGACACTTCTTTCCCGGCTATTTCTAGGCGTTTCAGCCGTCATATTCCTGAACTCACCTGCGGTTATTGCCGCAGATAACAAAGCATTGATTGCGGCGTGCGACAGTCTTGCCGCAAGTCCAGAAGACCCGCAGCGTCCAAAAGGATTGGCCGGGATACCTTACGACAATCTGGACCCTGTAAAGGCAATTCCAGCCTGTCGCGAAGCATTGAAGGCCGACACAGGAAATCCGCGTCTCAATTTTGAGCTGGCACGGAGCCTTGCGAAATCGAACGCAGATCTCGAAGAAGCAGTCTCGCTTTACAAGAAAGCGGCGGAGGCCGGTTATGCCATCGCCATGAACAATCTTGGTGTCAGTTACCGAGACGGCACAGGCACAGAGAAAAACTTGAAAGAGGCATTCCGCTGGTTTGAAACGGCTGCCAAGCCACCACACAATCAACGCTTCGCCTTGAGCAATCTGGCAGAAGCCTACCGGATTGGCGAGGGCGTTGATCAGGATCTCGGCAAAGCCGGAGAGCTTGCCTGCGCCGCCGCTGCAGCCGGATTGATGGACGATACGGCCAGATGCGGCGAGCGCTATCAGTTCGGTTATGGCGTGCCGATTGATCTGAAAATTGCAGCTGAGTGGTACAAGAAAGGCGCAGATGCCGATAATCCTTATGCCAGTGCACGCCTTGGCGAAGCCTTTATGCACGGCAATGGCGTTGCCCGCGATACAGACAAGGGAATTGAACTCCTAAGCAGCGCGGCAAGTGCGGGCAACCCGATCGGCCAAGTCGTGTACGGCGACATGTTGGCCGACGGCACGGGTGTCGAGAAGGACGTGCCGCATGCGATGGGTCTGTATCTGGTTGCGGCAGAAAACGGCAACGGGTTGGCACAGTCCCGCTTGGCCAGTGCATACCGGACTGGAAGCCTGATCAATCAGGATTATACGCAAGCGCTCAAATGGGCGCAGCGTTCAGCTGACAATGGCCACGACAACGGCATGATCGAACTTGGCCTCCTGTACGATGAAGGCAACGGCGTTGAAAAAGACGACGCCAAAGCTGCTGCCCTTTACAAACAAGCCGCAGACTTGGGCAACGCTGATGCCTACAACAATTACGCCGATATGCTGATGTATGGCGAAGGCGTTGCGCAAAATACGACTGAAGCGCTGAAATGGAACAGCAAGGCGCTCGAAGGCGGCAGCGACTATGCCGCGTTCAACCTTGCCAAATATCATGAAGATGAAATCGGCGGCCTGAAATTCGACGCGGACATCACGGCTGACAACTTTCTCACGGCACTGAAACGCGGCCACGCGCGGACACGTGAAATTCTGATCGACGAATCCGGCGGAGACCTGCGCAAGGAAACACTGAACAAAATCCAGGACAGATTGGCAGACGCTGGCAAGACGTTCGTGCGCGAAGACGGGCATTTGTCGCCGAGCGCAGTTGCGGCGCTGCAGGAGTATTCAGGCGATTGAAACGATAAAAAAGGGCGGCCTCTCGACCGCCCTTTCAATTATTGAGTTGTCAATCCGCTGTTAGTTGCGCGCCTTGTCGACCAGCTTGTTCTTGCCAATCCAAGGCATCATGCCGCGCAGGCGTTCGCCGACTTCTTCGATCTGGT
>JANMEX010000350.1:0-14732 GCA_031377485.1 Phyllobacteriaceae bacterium | reverse complement strand
CAATTTTGTGCACAAGATTGTTGGCCTTGAAGGCGACTGGTCGATGTCCGCCTACCGCAAGGAGATGGTCGACAAGATCCGCGAACAGGTGGGCGAAGGCCGTGTACTGTGCGCACTGTCAGGCGGCGTGGATTCGTCCGTTGCAGCGCTCCTCATTCATGAAGCCATCGGTGACCGGCTGACTTGCGTGCTGGTCGATCATGGCCTGATGCGCAAGGACGAGGCGGCACAAGTTGTCGCCATGTTCAGCGAGCATTACAATCTGCATCTGATCCATGTCGATGCGTCTGAAACCTTCATCTCGGCTCTCGAAGGCGAAGCGGACCCGGAGATCAAGCGCAAGACGATTGGCCGTCTGTTCATCGAGCTGTTCGAGCGGGAGGCCCACAAACTGGAAGAAGATGGCCGCGGCAAATTCAACTTCCTTGCCCAAGGCACGCTTTATCCGGACGTGATTGAAAGCGTCTCATTCTCCGGCGGTCCGTCTGTGACAATCAAGAGCCACCACAATGTAGGTGGCCTTCCGGAACGCATGCACATGGCGCTGGTCGAGCCGCTGCGCGAACTGTTCAAGGATGAGGTGAGGGCGCTCGGTCGCGAGCTTGGCCTGCCGGACTCATTTATTGGCCGTCACCCGTTCCCTGGGCCTGGCCTTGCGATCCGCTTACCCGGCGGTGTCACCCGAGAAAAAATCAAAATCCTGCAGGAAGCCGACGCCATCTATCTCGACGAAATCCGCAAGGCCGGTCTTTACGACAAGATATGGCAAGCCTTCGCTGTGCTGACCAACGTCCAGACCGTCGGTGTCATGGGCGATGGCCGGACCTACGAATTCGTCTGCGCGCTGAGAGCCGTTACCTCGGTGGACGGCATGACGGCAGATTTTTATCCCTATGACATGGCATTCCTTGGCCGCACGGCAACACGGATAATCAACGAAGTGCGGGGGATTAATCGCGTGGTGTATGATGTGACCAGCAAGCCGCCGGGAACGATTGAGTGGGAGTGAAGAGGCCATCGGTTTCAGGCTTTAAATTCCGGAGAATAATTGAATGGATGTGCTGTTGAACGCCCGCGAAAACACCGCCACCGGATGGCTCAATGGGTTCGTGGGCGTTCTGATATTCAGCGCATCACTGCCTGCGACCCGCGTTGCCGTGGCGGATTTTGATCCTTTGTTTTTGACATTTGCGCGTGCGAGCATTGCAGCGATACTTGGCATCGGACTATTGTTCGCGTTTCGTGAAGTCAGGCCAAAGCGGGAAGATATCGGCCCACTTGTCATCGTCGCACTCGGCGTCGTCGTTGGGTTCCCCATGTTGACTGGGTTGGCGCTTCAACATGTCACATCAGCACATTCCGTGGTTTTCATTGGATTGTTGCCGCTTGCGACCGCCATTTTCGGCGTCATTCGCGGTGGCGAGCGGCCGCGCCCGGCCTTCTGGATATTTTCCTGCATTGGCAGCCTGCTCGTGGCCGGATTTGCGCTGACCCGCAGCGCCGAAGTTTCTTTGATCGGTGACAGCCTGATGTTGGCCGCAATCATCGTTTGCGGGCTTGCCTATGCGGAAGGCGCAACACTGTCGCGCAAACTGGGCGGATGGCAGGTCATATCCTGGGCGCTCGTTATTTCACTGCCGTTCATGGCCAGCCTTGCATGGTTCACCATGCCGGCCACTTTCAGCAACATCGGAACGCCGGCATGGTTTGGTCTCGCATACGTGTCCGTTTTCAGCATGTTGGTCGGCTTCATCTTCTGGTATCGCGGCCTCGCGCAAGGCGGCATCGCAGCCGTCGGGCAATTGCAATTGCTCCAACCATTCTTCGGGCTGATACTGGCAGCGACTTTGCTGCATGAGGCTGTGAGCTGGTCGATGGTTGCCGTGACCGGCGCAGTGGTGCTGTGCGTTGCGGGCGCAAAGCGTTTCGCGCGCTGATTTTACTGCCTGTTATCCGGACTTTTGAACGTGCAAAAAAATGTCGTCGCGAACCAATACAGCGTAGCAAAAGCAACTCTAACTAGCGATGATCAAACGATCCAACATCCATTCAACAGCTCTTGCTTTCATAGCGTCGTGTTCGCGCATAGCCGCCACTTTCAAATCGCGCGGGATCAGCTACCTTCCGGCGAATCACAATAAGGACCAGCTGAATGTTCCGTTCGTTTTTCCCAGAACCACGCTTGTTTTTCATCTCGCTGATCATTTGGGCGGTGGTCTGCGTGACCGGCTGGTACACGATTGGCGAAACCGTGGCAGGCTGGATCGGCCTTGGCGGACCGGCTGAAGACATCATCGGCCCGGGCCGGTTCTGGTCTCATTCTTTTCTATGGTTCTATATCTATTATGCCGTCAGCGTCGGCTTGTTCGCCGCCTTTTGGTGGGTCCGTTCCAAACATGAATGGCTGGTCTGGTCTATCCTCGGCTCGGCGCTTATCCTGTTCATCACCTCGTTTCAGGTGCAGGTCTCGGTCGTCATCAACGACTGGTATGGTCCGTTTTATGACCTCATCCAGAAGGCCTTGGCAGGCGGGGCAGCGGCCGCAACGGGTGACGCTGCTGCAGGCACGGCAGCTGCGCCAAAGCCGGATGCAGTCACACTGCCGCAGTTTTACGGTGAGCTATTCACCTTTGCGGGCATCGCGTTTATTGCGGTGGCTGTCGGCGTTTTGAACCGGTTTCTTGTCAGCCATTGGGTGTTTCGCTGGCGGACGGCCATGAACAGTTATTACACGGCGAACTGGGGCAAATTGCGCAAGATCGAGGGCGCCTCGCAGCGCGTTCAAGAAGACACGATGCGTTTTGCGACCATTATGGAAGACTTGGGCGTATCCTTCGTAGACTCCATTTTGACGCTTGTTGCGTTTCTGCCGGTGCTTTGGAAACTATCGGCTTCGGTGACCGAACTGCCGGTGTTTGGCGCCGTGCCGCATTCGCTGGTTTGGGTCGCCATATTCTGGTCGCTGTTTGGCACACTCTTTCTGGCCGTTATCGGCATCAAGTTGCCAGGCCTGAATTTTGCCAATCAGCGCGTTGAAGCCTCATATCGCAAGGAATTGGTTTACGGCGAAGATCATTCTGATCGTGCACAACCCCCGACTTTGGCCGAGCTTTTTGCAGGCGTGCGCAAGAATTACTTCCGCCTGTATTTCCACTACATGTACTTCAACATAGGCCGTATCATGTATCTGCAGACCGACAATATTTTTCCATACATTGTGCTTGCTCCGACCATAATCGCAGGCAAAATCACATTGGGCGCGATGAATCAGATACTTAATGCCTTTGGCCAAGTCCGTGGTTCGTTTCAGTTTCTGGTCAATTCATGGTCGACGATTGTCGAACTGATGTCGGTCTACAAACGCCTTCGTGCTTTTGAGGCGCAGATTGACAATGAACCCTTGCCGGACATTGATCAAAAATGGATCGAAGAGCAGGCGGCACCTGTGCAATAGCGATCGTCGGCTACTTGCCCGGCGATATCCCGCATGACTTGAGGAATGCGTTGAACGTGTCGCCGCCGGGCAGTTCGACTGGCGTTCCGCCGGTGCCGATCATCATCATGGCGTGACCCGGCTCACGCGCAGCCATCGCCTTCCACAGCGGATCGCCGTACCGGAGCGTGATTTCATACTGCTCGGCGTTTTGTGATTTCGGATCGTTGACCGGTTTCAGTGTCACAGCTTTCTGGAGGCGTTTGCCGTCAACCAGAAAATCAACCGTCCAGCCATCGGCGGATTTTTTCAGCGAAGATTCTTCGCCATCCATCGTAAATGATATCTCATTGTCTTCGGGCCCGAGCGGCAGCATGACGCGCAAGCGATCAGAGCCATTGGTGCAGGTTATATGGGTCAGCATGAATTGTTCCGAGATCAGGCTGCCATCGACACCGAACTTCCAATCATAAACGGCACCACCCTTGATCTTGGCGAAGCTCTCGCTGCTGTCTTCGGCTTCCTGCGCGTTGGCCGTTGGGACAAAGCATAGGCTAACGAGAATAAGAAGGGCAATTGTCTTCATCCAAACCTCCCGAATTGACGGCAACAGCCTTGCTCATGGACGCGGAATAGACAAGGCGATTAGAAGTGCAGGGCCTTGATTAAGAGCCGCCGCGTTTTGCCCAAGTGGCCGCGAGTTTTTCTGCTGCATAGCTACGGGCATACTCTTCGTAACTGATGCATTTCACGTCCGGTTTGGCGCAAACGTCGGTCGCGAAAGTTTCCAGCGCGCGCCAATAGGTTCCGCCATTCATCAGCGTGAAATGTAGTCCGAATTGCACCGGTTGCCGCGCGCCAGAATATTGGCCGTCGAATGCTGCATAGAGCGCATCAAGCGTGCGTTTTTCAAACGCACCGTCCTTGTCTTTCTGCTCAATTCCTCCGGAATGGCGAACGAACAGATTATAGTCCATCGAAATCACCCGTCGTGCTTCCGGCCCCTCAGGAATGGTCGGCAGAGAAAAGCGCATGATACCCGCCTTCATCTTTGGTTCGGAAATGCCCCGTTCAACGCTGCTTGCGTCATAGAGATAACCGCCACTGCGCAGGTGGGTTTCAAGGCCGGGTCCGGTGGATAGGTAGGGCGCGCGGAAGCCTTTAAGGCTGGATCCAACAAACGCCCGCCAGCCGAACGGTTCACGCGGCTCGCCGTTGGTTTTCCAGGCGTTCGCCATGATCGAGCGGAATTGCGAACGGTCATGCGCCCAATCTGCCGGCGTCCAGTTCTTGCCGTCGAAATGTCCGCACGTATGGCTGGCGATCTCGTGACCATCCATGTGCGCGCGCCAAATGTTGTTCAGCCGTGCCGACACGTCTGCTTTGGACTTGCCAAACCCGACATTGCTTTTGCCTGCGCCTTTGATGGGTGCGTCGAACAGTGTTTTATGCTCAGGGGAAAGCAAAAACACGCAATTGAGAAAATAGGTGAAATGCGCGCCGGTCTTTTCACCCAATGCCAGACTGCGCTGCCATTGCGCATTGTCATGCGCCCCGTCAAAAGAGATCAGCACGATCTGCTCCGGCTTGGCCGAAGCTGCCTTTGCCGACACCGGCATGGCTGCAATCAAAACGCTGGAAAACAAGTTACGAAGCATTCTGTCCCGCTAGTGGCGCAATGTGGCAGCTTTCGGGCCTGCTTGCCGGAATGGAGCGGAGTGACTATCACTGCGCCCTGTAAAACGCTGCGCACCGCAGCCGCAAAGAGGTCTCCATGCTGGTTCTCATTCTCGGTCTTGTGCTGTTTCTCGGTATCCATATGGTCCGCATCGTCGCGCCTGATGTGCGAAACGCGCAAATTGCCAAAGGCGGCGAGCAGCGCTGGAAAGGGATCTATTCGATTGTTTCGCTGGTCGGGCTTGTCCTGATAATCTGGGGCTATTCTTTGGCCCGGCCAGAAGCGGCAATCGTCTATGAACCGCCGGTCTGGATGAAGCATATCAATGCCACGCTGATGCTGTTTGCATTGATTGCCCTGATGGCGTCGCAGTTTCCGGCGGGAAAGATCAAGGCATTCCTCAAACACCCGATGCTGGTCTCCGTGAAGCTTTGGGCCGTCGGCCATCTGTTGGCCAATGGAGACCTTGCCTCGATCATCCTGTTCGGCTCTTTTCTGGCTTGGGCGGTCCTTGATCGTATCGCCGTCAAGCGCCGCGGCGATATGGGGACAACCGTTGCAGGCCCGATCACCAACGACATCGCACCTGTAATCGTCGGCCTGATCATCTATGGGCTTTTGGTCTGGAAAGGGCATGTCTGGCTCTTTGGAGTGTCGCCAGTTTGAAATTCGGCAAATCAGGCCTGTTCGGCGCGGTTCTTTCCGGTTAGAACCCCGCCAAACGCATTTTGCCCCCAAACGCATTTTGCCACACAGGGATATCAGCACACCCATGTCTGACGATAGTTTTATCAAGGAAGTCGACGACGACCTGCGCACTGACCAGTTCAAATCGCTCTGGGAGCGGTATGGTATTGTTTTGGCCGCCGTCGCACTTGCCATCATCCTCGCGACCGCAGGCTTTGAAGGCTATAAATGGTGGCGCAACGGGCAGGCTTCCAAATCGGGTGATCTGTTCCTGACAGCGCTCAATCAGGCAAAAGACCTCAAACCGGACGAGGCGCTGAAGTCACTGGACGAACTTGAAAAGTCCGGTTTCGGAGCCTACCCGGTGCTGGCCCGAATGCGCGCCGCCACGGTTTTGGCGACCAAGGGCGACACCAAGGGTGCCGTCGAGGCATTTGATGCTCTCAGCGCCGATACGAACATTGATAAATCCATACGTGACATGGCGACATTGCGCGCTGCGCTATTGCTGGTGGACACGGGGACTTACGAAGACGTTGCCAAACGCGCCGAATCCTTGGCTTCCGAGGGCAATGCGTTGCGCCACTCCGCCCGCGAAGCGCTAGGTCTTGCCGCATGGAAGGCTGAAAAATTCACCGAGGCGCAAGGCTTCTTCAAATCCATTGCTGATGATGATGCCGCGCCGCGCAATCTTGCCGACCGCGCTGACCTGATGCTTTCAGTCATCACCGCATCCGGCAAAGTGCCGGCAAAAACAGGTTCGTAAAACCCGCATGGGATTCACCGTAGCCATCATCGGCCGTCCGAACGTCGGCAAGTCCACGCTTTTCAACCGTCTGGTTGGCAAGAAACTTGCGCTTGTCGATGATTTGCCCGGCGTCACCCGCGACCGCCGCGTGCATGATGCCAAACTCTACGATCTCTATTTCAAGGTGATCGACACTGCCGGTCTGGAAGAGGCTCCGGAAACCTCGCTCAATGGCCGTATGAGGGCCCAGACTGAGATGGCGATTGTCGAGGCTGATCTCATTCTATTTTTGGTGGATGCCAAACATGGCCTGACGCCGCTCGACAAGTCTTTTGCCCAATTGGTACGCCGCGCTGGAAAGCCGGTCATACTCGTCGCCAACAAATCCGAAGCCAAGGATTCGCAATCAGGCTTCCTCGACTCTTGGCAACTGGGCCTTGGTGAGCCGTGTCCGATATCGGCAGAACACGGGCAGGGCATGAACGATCTACGCGAAGCCATCATCGCTACGCTTGGTGAAGACCGGGCATTTGGCGAAGGCGAATTCGCCGAGATCGATGAATTGTCGTCCGAAGGCGAGGACATTGACGATCCGGATGCCGAGGAAGTTCCGGCCTATGATGAAACCAAGCCGATGCGCGTCGCCATTGTTGGTCGGCCAAATGCGGGCAAGTCAACGCTGATCAACACGTTGCTTGGCGAAGACCGGCTGCTGACAGGACCCGAAGCTGGCATCACTCGCGATTCGATTTCGGTCGAATGGAGCTGGCGCGGTCGCGAAATCAAGCTGTTCGACACAGCGGGGCTGCGCCGCAAGGCACGCGTGCAAGAAAAGCTGGAGAAGCTTTCGGTCGGCGATGCTCTTCGCGCCATCCGCTTTGCCGAAGTGGTCGTGATCGTCCTTGATGCGACCATTCCGTTTGAGAAGCAGGATCTGCAAATCATCGACCTGATCGCCCGCGAAGGCCGCGCACCGGTGATTGCCTTCAACAAGTGGGATTTGATAGAGGATCGCCAAAAGACATTGGCGGTGCTTTATGAGGAAATGGCGCGCCTTTTGCCACAGGTGCGCGGAATTCGCGCCATCCCCGTTTCGGGTGAACTTGGCCAAGGTCTCGACAAGTTGTTCGACGCGGTGGTCGAAACCCACCGCATATGGAACAGCCGCATTTCGACCGCCAAGCTCAACCGCTGGCTGGAAAGCGTCATCGAGCGCCATCCACCTCCCGCCGTCTCGGGCCGCCGCCTGAAAATTAAATATATGACGCAAGCCAAAACCCGCCCGCCAGGTTTTGTGCTGGCCTGCTCGCGCCCCGAAGCGCTGCCGGAATCATACAGCCGCTATCTCACCAACTCCTTGCGAGAGACATTCAAGCTCGACGGCGTGCCAATCCGTATCATGCCGCGCGGCTCGGAAAATCCGTTCGCCGGACGGAAGAAAAAGTGGGATTGAACGGATCTGGTTAACCCTCCATCAAGGTTAATGCTTCATTTTCGCGACACTTGTTCAGTGTGTTGTGTGCGTGGAGTTGTTCAGTGCGTCAGGGTCACAAAGGTCGCTTCAGCGGCCGTTCCAACATCGCCTTTATCGCAGGCCTGATGTTTCTCGCCACACCGACCACAGTTGCTTTTCAGGATATGGCAAGCCTCATTTCGGGCAGCGACTCCGGTGCCAATCGCTGGCAATCCATATTAAAGCCCTCAGCTGCTGGCTCGATTCAGCAGGCAGAAATGCCATTTGACGCGAACATCACCACGGGCTCCATCGACGGGGCAGGGATCGAAGCGCCGGGAATCGGCAAAATTGCCTTCACCGCAAAGGGAGGCAGAACAGACCTCGCCCCCGATGAAGATCGCATCAACCGCTCGGAAAAGAAGGGCCGCATTGTCGGCGTCACAAAGGTGGCGCCACCGAAGGCTTTTAACGCAGGAAGCATCTTGCAGCGCACATCCTCGCTTCTCCGTCCGACGCTTTCGTCGGACCTGAAAATGGCTTTCGTCAAGTCGGACATCAAGGGCAAGGAAATCCAATTGGCACTGGAGTTCCATGTCAGGCACCCCGTCAAAACGCCAAAGGCGGTCCTTCCCTCAATGATTGCCGAACTTGCAGACGACAAAGCGATCACAATTTCAGCTGCCGCCTATGCCCCTGTCGAGCCCGACTATGCACGCGAATCACCGTTTGAAAGTCTTTTGAAAGTTGACCCATCAAAACTCGCGATGATGGTTCCATTTGCTCCGGGGGATCATGACTGGGCAAAAAAGCCGATTCCAAAATCTGTAATGTCAGAAAATGAGCAGCGCTGTCTTGCCACAGGCATCTATTTCGAAGCGCGTGGGGAATCGACGAAGGGTCAGGCAGCTGTTGCGCAGGTTATTCTGAACCGTGTCAAAAACCCCGCATATCCAAACACCGTTTGCGGTGTTGTGTATCAAAATGACAATTGGCGAAATCGTTGCCAGTTCTCTTTCGCCTGCGATGGCATCAAGGACCGCATTACCGAGCCATACTATTGGCGAAAAGCCCAGCAAGTGGCGCTGGCGGTGTCATCTGGAGAAATATATCTGCCGGAAATTGGCGCATCCACTCACTATTATGCAAGCTACGTACACCCATCATGGGCGCGCACGATGCAGAAGATGAAAAAGATCGGCACCCACATCTTCTACCGCACCTATGGCGGCGGATGGAGCTGATCGGCAACAGATTCGCCAAAGTGGCCCGTGCACCTTTGGTCGAATCCAGCTAAGTTATTGATTTAATAACACGAAATTGCCCATGCATAAATGGTTTTGCCGCCTTGACTAGAAAGGGCGGCAAAACTATGTTGCCCGCGACTTTGAAGCGGAAAACCATGTCTTCCGCCGGACGGAAAGGATCGTGCCGTGGCTACCGGAAACAGACCGGACAAACCCGCGCATTCCGGGCCGAACGGGGGACCGGAAGACAAGTTCAAGGATGCAGCGCTCGATCAGCGCCGTGACCAGCTTGGAGCCGCGATTGCGGCAAAAAAGGCTGAACGGAAACTCGAGATGTCGAAATCCGACGTTAACAAGTCAAACGGAATGGCCGGCATGGCCTATGCACTCAAACTGTCCAGCGAGTTCATCGCCGGAATTCTGGTTGGGATTGGCGTAGGCTGGCTGATCGACCGTTTGGCCGGAACATCGCCGTGGGGGCTGATTATTTTTCTCCTACTTGGCTTTACTGCCGGTGTTTTGAATGTTTTGCGCTCTGCGGGCTTGATTGCCGTGAGCAAATCGGAGAGAGGGTCCGACTACACACCTTCTCAAAAAGACTCGACGCCCCCCGGCAATGCGTGGCCGGACGACAAAGAGGACGAATAACGTGGCCGGAACAGACCCCATCCACCAATTCCATTTGCAAAAGTGGATTCCGCTTGAACTGGGCGGTTATGACGTCTCTTTCACAAATTCGGCGGCCTTCATGGTCGCGACAGTCGTCGCTGCTGCTGGTCTTCTGTATTTTTCGACTGCAGGCCGCGGCCTGATCCCTGGCCGCCTGCAGTCAGTGTCGGAAATCGCCTATGAGTTCGTCGCCAACATGTTGCGCGACAGCGCCGGCACGTCCGGTATGAAATTCTTCCCGTTCGTCTTTTCGCTGTTCATGTTTGTGCTCGTCGCCAACCTTTTCGGCATGTTTCCGTACTTTTTCACCATAACCAGTCATCTGATCGTAACGGTTGCGCTTGCGCTTCTGGTCATGGCGGTTGTCATTGGCTATGGCTTTTACAAGAATGGTCTGGGCTTCCTCAGGTTGTTTGTTCCACAAGGCGTCCCGGGGGCACTCGTGCCTGTGGTCGTCGTCATTGAGGTGATCTCGTTCCTTTCACGCCCGATCAGCCTCTCCATTCGTCTTTTCGCCAACATGCTTGCCGGCCACATCACCTTGAAAGTGTTCGCAGGCTTTGTCGTCACCCTGTCCGGCATGGGTGCGTTGGGCATCGGCGGCTCCCTTCTGCCGCTTGCCATGACTGTTGCATTGACCGGTCTCGAATTTCTTGTGGCTTTCCTTCAGGCCTACGTGTTTACGGTTTTGACTTGCATGTATCTGAACGACGCCATTCATCCAGGTCACTAGGAAGAATGGACCACTAGGAAGAACTTGTACGGCGGGATTGTCCGTCGCAAAAAAACTCTCGCAATCCATAAGGAGCTTAAAAATGGACGCAGAAGCAGCAAAGTACATCGGCGCAGGCATCGCATGCTTGGGCATGGGCGGCGTGGGCATTGGCCTTGGCACAATGTTCGGCAACTTCCTGGCAGGTGCCTTGCGCAACCCGTCAGCAGCTGACGGCCAGTTCAGCCGCTTGATATTCGGCTTTGCCGTGACCGAAGCTCTGGGCATCTTCTCGCTGCTCGTTGCTCTTCTTTTGCTCTTCGTCGTCTAAGTCGACCGGGAAAAAGCTGTTACCGGCCGCTGATGTTGGCGGCCGGACCTGTATCTAAAAGGTGATCGCATGTTTGTGACCGAGGCATTGGCCGAGGAAACCACGACGGCTCCGGCTACCGCCGCGCCCGCCGCTGGTGAAACTGTACACACCGAAACCGGTGTCGCCAGCGAAGGCGGCCACGCTGAGGTGTTCCCGCCGTTTGATCCGGCATCCTTTCCATCACAGCTTCTCTGGCTGGCGCTGACCTTCGGCCTTTTCTACTTGTTCATCTCGCGGCTTGCCTCGCCGCAGATTGCTTCCATCCTGGAAACCCGTCGCGACCGCATTTCCCGCGATCTGGCGGAAGCCGCCAAGATGAAGGAAGAAGCGGATGGCGCCGTTGCTGCTTACGAGCAGGAATTGGCAAATGCCCGTAAAAACGCAGTTGATATCGGCAACAAGGCCCGTGACGAGGCCAAGGCTGTCGTAGAAGCTGACCGCAAGGCAAGTGAGTCTGTATTGGAAGCCAAGCTTGTCGATGCAGAAAAGCGCATTGCAGCAGTGCGCACGTCAGGCATGCAGCAAGTCGGCAAAATTGCCGAGGATACGGCTTCCGCAATCCTCGCGCACCTTACCGGCGGCAAGGTCTCCGCAACCGAAATCGCCAACGCGATCAAGTCTGTGAAAGGCTGAGGACCACGTCATGATGGACAATACATTTTGGGCCTTCACTGCGCTCGTCATATTCCTCGCCATCGTCGTTTACCTGAAGGTGCCAGGCACCATCACAAAGGCACTTGATGCGCGCGCCGACAAGATCAAATCGGATCTGGATGAAGCACGCCGCCTGCGTGATGAAGCCAAGGCTTTGCTGGCTGAATATCAGAACAAGCGCAAGGAAGCAGAAAAAGAAGCTGCTGACATTGTTGCTTCAGCCAAGCGCGAAGCAGACATTTTGCGAGCGGAGGCGCAGGCCAAATCCGAGGATTATGTACGTCGCCGGACCATCGTCGCCGAACAGAAAATTGCTCAGGCCGAATCTGATGCCGTGAACGCGGTCCGCTCTTCGGCGGTTGATCTGGCAGTTGCCGCTTCTGCAAAGCTTCTCGAAGGCCGGGACATCAAGGCAAATGCTGAGTTGTTCAAGCAGGCATTGGTGGACGTAAAGGCAAAGCTGAACTGAGATTTGAGAACGTCAGATTTTGAAAACGCCGTCCTTCTGGGCGGCGTTTTTGTTTGTGCGGTTAAGGTCCGGCGCTCAGGTAAAAAGTCGCCATTACTTCAACCGTATGGGCGCAAAGGTAAATCTGTGTAGCCGCCCGATCGGGCCATGCTCTGCAAGTGCAAGGCTATGCCGCGCTGTGCCATAACCGGCATGCGCAGCAAAACCAAAGTGCGGATGCACCAGACCGGCCGCATCCATCATCCTGTCGCGCATCACTTTTGCCACAATGGATGCAGCCGCAACAGAGACTGAACGTTGGTCTCCTTTGACCAAGGCAGTACAAGGACAAACGAGTCCGGGTGGCACATCGCGCCCGTCAGCGAGAACATGGTCGGCAGCAAGCGCCAAACCGGCAACAGCCCGCCGCATCGCTTCGAGGCTGGCCTTGCGAATATCGGTCGTATCAATCTCTTCGGCTGATATCGAACACAGACTTACCGCGCGTGCGAGGGCGAGGATCCTGTCGAACGCGTCTTCCCGCGCACGTTTATCCATCCGCTTAGAATCATCAAGCCCAGCCGGTATGGCATTCGCATCCAGAATGACCGCCGCTGCAACAACAGGCCCCGCAAGTGGTCCGCGTCCTGCTTCATCCGTCCCGGCCACAAACTGCGCGCCGCCAGCAATCAGCTTCAACTCAATCGAAAAATCCGGACGCAAAGGCAGGTCAAAAAGCGATGGGGACTTGGATGCGCGGGGAGCCATGGGCAAAGGCTTGGCACATGCTTGTGATTCTCCGCAAGCCCTCACGCACAAGATGCGATGGTCAAAGCATTACCAGAATCAAGGACTACCAATTTTGACACTGGCATCGTGAAGGAAAAGTGGAGTCGACCAGCGATCAAATGTATCGATGAACGACTCCAGACAACCGGCGGCGGGGGGGCCGGTTGCAGGATTTCAGGCCGGAGGGGGTGATCCTGCCTGAAAAGCGAAACTTAGAACTCAAAACAAATTCAGTTGCGTCCCTCCCTTCACGGGTGAAACGAACAGGTCGGTGCGCAATTGACGCCTCTCGATATTCATTCCAAGCCGCTTGGCCGCGAGCTCAAAACGCCGGCCGATGGTCCAGGCATATGGCCCGGTGCCGCGCATGCGCTTGCCCCATTCCGCATCATAGTCTTTGCCGTCTCGCATCGAGCGCACCAGCGAAAGTACATGCCTGTACTTGTCCGGGTAGTGGCGCAGCAACCAATCCTTGAACAGCGGCGAGACTTCCAATGGCAGACGCAGGATCACATACCCGGCCTCCAACGCACCCTGCGCCCGCGCCGCATCCAAAATGCGCTCGATCTCATGGTCGTTCAGTCCGGGTATAACGGGCGCGACCATGACCGAAACCGGAATGCCTGCTTCGCTCAACGCCTTCATTGCTTCAAGACGTTTGGTCGGCGTTGCTGCGCGCGGCTCCATGTTGCGTGCCAACTTCCGGTCCATCGTCGTCACAGAAAGGGCAACCTTGACCAGCCCGCGCGATGCCATCCGCGAAAGGATATCAATGTCCCGCGTTACCAGTGCCGATTTGGTAACAATCCCGACCGGATGATTTGCCGCGTCCAGCACCTCAAGAATATCGCGCATGATACGCCACTGTTTTTCGATTGGCTGGTATGGATCGGTGTTGGTACCAATGGCTATTGTCTTTGGCTCATAGCCGGGCTTCGAAATCTCCCGCTCCAGAAGCCGCGCCGCATCCGGCTTGGCAAAAAGCTTGGCTTCAAAGTCCAGCCCGGCCGAAAGGCCCATATAGGCGTGGCTTGGTCTGGCGAAACAATAAATACAGCCGTGCTCGCAACCGCGATACGGATTCACCGATCGGTCAAACGAAATATCAGGAGAGTCATTGCGTGTGATGATCGTGCGCGGGCGTTCTTCCTGCACTTCGGTCTTGAAGGGTGGCAATTCCTCAAAATTTTGCCAACCGTCATCAAAGCCTTCACGTGAATACGCCTCAAACCGCCCGGATGGATTGAGCGCCGCCGCCCGGCCACGTCGCCGCTCATCCGGTAGGCGCAAACCGCTCGAAGCGATATATGCGTCCGCGGCGGCCGCATTGTGTGAAAACGCTGCTCTGTCTGCTGTTCTGACTGCTTCCATGATGCCCTCCGATTCGAATGGCGTTCCGGAAAATAGTCCTACAGATTAATACGAACAAAACAAGAACAATATCGCATTTCTTCGAGTTTACCGGACTCGCGTTCATTCCTGCGATCAGCTAATAGGTCAGCCATGCTGACGGTGATCATTGAGACACGCAATAATGAAGAGGCGCTGGCGCGCACTCTTGGGCCTTTGGTGTCTGGTGCAGTCGATGGTCTGCTGCGCGATGTGATTGTCCATGATTGGGCCTCGAGTGATCATACCGCCAAGGTCGCCGAGCAGGCGGGATGCTCGCTGGTTTCTGGCGGTTCGCTGGCGGAATGCATCCACCGTGCGCGTGGCGACTGGTTGCTCTTTCTTGAGCCTGGCGCGCGCCTGTCCGAAAGCTGGATTGAAAGCGTCGAGCGCCACGTGAGTCTGGTCCAAAGTCCGGGAAGATTCACACGATCGCGCGCCGGTCAGCCCGG
>JANMEX010000271.1:0-16947 GCA_031377485.1 Phyllobacteriaceae bacterium | reverse complement strand
AGCAGCTTTTCGCCGTCTTCCGTGAGGCGATTGTTGCGACCTTCCTTCTCGAACAGCGTCTTGCCGATCCGCTCCTCAAGGCGGCGCATCTGCATGGAAACGGCGGACTGCGTCTTGTGCACCTCGTCGGCAGCGCGGGTGAAGGAGCCGGCATCGGAAATGGCGACAAAGGTCTGCAACTGGTCGAGGTCAAGCGGCGTGGCCATGGGGTCCATCCATACATAACGAGTAGTGATACATTACATTAGAAACATTCGTTTGTTAAATCAATTGTCCACGCACATATTGTGATCATGCAGAACAAGGGGCGGAACGGACCGCCACCGCCACTCCGGATCGAGGGATTCCGGGAGCGGGAAACTGTTGCCTGCGCGTCACGAAAGGACCAAAGCCATGACCACGATCGATTGTTGCGAAACTGTAAAGCCCACCGGCGCACGCGCCGAATTGGCGGCCTTCGCTGTCGCCACCGTGGAAAAAGCGGCGTCCATGTATCGCGCCTGGGCAAACCGCCGCGAACTCTACAAGCTTGGTGATCTGAATGACCGCGAACTGGCGGACATCGGCCTGTCGCGCTCTGACCTGTTTGTCGCCCGCGATGTCCCGGTCCACGTCGACCCGACCGCACGTCTCGGCGTGCTTGCCGATATTAACCGCCGACAGGATGCGGCGCGTTGCGTTTCGTAAAGTTCCCGCAGGCAAACTTCAGTCCGGTTACCCCCGGCGCCTGCTGACTGGCCCGGCTGCTTCCCCCCGCAGCCGGGCTTTTTCATGAGTCTGGCCGAAAAACCGCTGCCGCGGCCGACTGACGCCGTTTGCTGCGCTTCCGGTGCTAACGTACAGGAGTACGCTGCGTTCCGGTTCTCGCAAACCGCACGACTTGTCTCGCCATCGCGAATTTTGAACCAGCCTCACCGACCCAAGTTTTTTGTTATCAACAAACCTAACGGTTGCGGTCCATGCCCTTGAGATACTGATCGAAGATGGATTCGAGGCCCTTCTGATAGGTGTCCTGCGTCTTCTTGCCGGTCTCGAACATCTTGCCGAAAATGTCGCCGCCTGAGTCTGACGGTTGATCCTCTGCCGTTTGAGTGTCCGGCTGCGCGGTCCGCGGCTGTCTGGTGCCGGCACTTTGGCCGCCCTTCATCATTTCTTCGATAATCTTGCCGAGCGGGTTGTTGTCCGCACCGGACTGACCGGACGATGACTGGCCGCCGCCCAGAATGTCCTTGAGAATATTGCCAAGTGGATTGTCGGCCGGCGCAGGCGCTTGGCGCTGCGCATCTTGCCCGCCGGTTGCGCCCTTGAGAATCTGGCCGAGCACATCTCCCCAAGGATTGCCGCTGGGGGCAGGGGCTTGCGGCTGGGCTGTTTGACCACCCGTGGTGCCTTTGAGTATCTGGCCAAGCACATCGCCCCAAGGATTGCCGCTGGAAGACGGCGCCTGCTGGGCGCCTTGGCCGCCCGCCTGCTTCATCATTTCTTCGATGACCTGACCGAAGACGTTGCCGCCTGCGCCAAGACCGGCGGTGCCGAAGCCTCCAGCCATCTGTTGCTGCATGCCACCGGACAGCATCGAGGCCATCGCGGGGAGCATCTGTTTCAATATGTCCTGGCCAATGCCGGTCGCCTGCGCCGCTTGTGCGGCCACTGCACGCGAAACATCCTTTGAGCCGAACAATTGGCCGAGAATATCGTTGCCTGCCTGAATGCCGGACGGATTGAATGCCTTGGAAACATTATCAAAATAATTTGCATGACCGCCGGTCATCATCGACTGAATCAATCCGCCCATGCCTGCCGGATCGGCTGCGTTGCGCTTCAGGCCAATGGAAAACGCCGGAAGCAATGCTTCGACGGCAGACTGAACCTGCGCCTGATTGAGGCCAAACTGCTTGGCCATCTGGTTCATGGCATCGCCGCCATTGGCTTTTGTGAGCATTTCAATCAGCGGCAGCATGGGTGGTCTCCTCCAGAATTTAAAGTATATCAAACGACAAGCACGCTTCGCGTGCAAGGCCGCATTTAGTCACGGTTATTGACGAAAATAAGTGATTGCTGACAAATTGCGGCGATCAATACGCATATTCCAGAAACGCCGGTTCGACCGACTTGCCCCAGGCCGTGTTGTATTCACGGATCATTTGCTCCGACAATGTCGTGCCGCGCGCGACGACCTCTTCAAGCGGGGACAGGAAGCCGCTCTCGTCGTTACCATCGCTGTCTTTCCTTGCTCGCGCCACAAGCCCTGCACGGCTGATTTCAAGCACCTCGCGCGCAACATCCAGAAGGGAGCCGTTGCGCCAAGGAGTCTTCAAACCCATCACCGGAACGGTGTTGCGCATGTGCATGATGTCATCATAACGCCAGTCTTGCGTCAGCGCTTCGGCGGCGCCAAGTGAGGCGTCGTCATAAAGGAGTCCGACCCAGAAAGCCGGCAAGGCCGTCAGCCGCCGCCAGGGACCGCCGTCTGCACCGCGCATTTCGAGATAGCGCTTGAGGCGCACGTCCGGGAACAGCGTGCCAAGATGGTTCGTCCAATCGCCGATATTCGGTTCGACACCCGTAATGCGCTTGGAAAGCGCGCCATTCATGAACTGGCGGAAGGTGACGTCCGTGGCTTCGTGATAATGGCCATCACGCAGCACGAAATACATCGGCACATCAAGCGCCCATTCGACATAGTCGGCAAAGCCGAACGTATTGTTGAACAGGAAAGTTGGCACGCCCGAACGCTGATTATCCGTGTCGCGCCAGATGTCGCCGCGCCAGGATTGGAAGCCATTCGGCTTGCCGTCCGTGAACGGCGAAGCGGCAAACAGGGCCGTGGACAAAGGCTGCAGCTTGATCGACGTCAGCATTTTGCGGCGCATGTCGTCTTCGGATGAAAAATCGACGTTCACCTGAATGGTGCAGGTGCGATACATCATGTCGAGGCCCTTGGTGCCGACCTTCGGCATGTAGGAGGACATGATGTCGTAGCGCGACTTCGGCATGCGCGGTGTCTCGGCCAGCGTCCATTTTGGCGATCCGCCCATGCCTAAAAACTTGATGCCGAGCGGCTCGGCAATCTCGCGCACCTGCGCCAGATGGGCGTTTGCCTCGCGGCAGGTTTGGTGGACGGTTTCCAGCGGCGCGCCGGACAATTCAAACTGGCCGCCTGGCTCCAGCGAAATCGCGCCATGGCCTGTCGGCTCGACCAGTCCGATGATGTTGGCGCCGTCCATGATCGGCTCCCAGCCGAGCATCAGTTGCATGCCCTCGAGCAGCGCCCTGATGCCGCGCGGACCTTCGTAGGGGACTGGCTTGTTGCCATCTGTGTAGAACGGGAATTTCTCGTGCTCGGTGCCGAGGCGCCAGCGGTTTTTCGGTTTGCAGCCGGACGCAATATATTCGACCAGCGACGCTGCACCCTCGATGGGCGTCAAATCCGTCATGTCCCGCGCCATCGTGCGTCCCGTCCCGTTTTTGAATTCTTGTGATCGTCAAATGGACAATCGGCAAGATAACTTCAAGCGCATTTTGGTGAACGGTGGGTGACAGACAGTGATCAATGCCAATCGCCGATGATTGCCTGCACCACTGCCAGCGCGGCGACTGCTGCAGTATCGGCCCGTAAAATGCGTGGTCCAAGCGGAATTGGCGTCACAAAAGGCAAAGAGCGCAGCAATATACGTTCGTTTTCGGAAAAACCGCCTTCCGGCCCGATCAACACTGCCAGATGTTTCTCACGGATTGCGCCGAGCTTGCCGAGCGGATTGTTGGTGGCTGCATCCTCGTCGCAAAAAATGATGCGGCGGGAAGCATCCCAGTTCGACAAGAGCGCATCAAGCTTGCGTGGTTCAAGAACAGGGGGAATCGACAAAATTCCGCATTGCTCGGCGGCTTCAATGACATTGGCTTGCAAACGTTCAACACCAATTTTTTGAACTTGCGTGTGCTGGGTCAAAACCGGCTGAATGGTGCCAGCGCCCATCTCGACGGCCTTTTGCGCCAGATAATCCAAGCGCCCCACCTTGAGCGGTGCAAACAGGAAATGGAGATCCGGATGCGGCGGCTGCGGGCGCACCTGTTCTATTGGTGTCAACGCCAGTTTCTTCTTGGCGGTAAACGTAAGAATGGATTTCCATTCACCTTCGCGCCCGTTGAACAGCAATACTTCGGTGCCTTCGCTCATGCGCAAGACATTGGCCAGGTAGTTAAACTGTTCAGGCGAAGCTGGAACCGGCAGGCCTTTGCCCAGCGGAGCATCAATGAACAGCCGTTGCATGGTATAATTTGCGCGCATGGCTCTTGGTGACTGATTGCGGGCACGGGCGTCAAGCCCCGGCGGATGGATGCCATACAGGCGAATAGCCATTTTGCAGCGCGGCAACGTTTGTCAACGGCGTCAGCAAGATGGGCTTTTGCAAAGCGATTGGCTCCCATTCCAGTGCCGTGCCATAACCGCTGAAGGTCCACGGCAGCGCCTGTGCACCGCGTCTGGCGAATGCGACATCGCCAATGGCAACCATCGCACCGTCGGGCAACTGCATGGCTGTTTTTGAACCAACGGCCGATCTTGCAGTAAGGCGTTCGCCATGCATCTTCCTGTCAATCGCATCAACCTTTGGCAATTCGCCAAATCCGGACGAAACTGAGGCACAATAACGCTTGAAATCCGCACGTCTGCATTCCGCGCAAGGACGATGGCCGGCGGCGAGAGCGGTAGCTTCATCCAGAAAAAATAGCTCGGTATACGAATTTCCCATGACTTCACGGTTTCGTCCGCGAAAATCCGTCACGCAAATAATCCATTGCCGCGACGCAAACCGCCGTTTCAGGAGCGTTTTGGTTGCCGGATCATGAATTTTCCCGCCGCGATTACCCATGAACAGGCCGCGCGCGGGGTTGGCATGGATGGCGGCAAACGGATCGACTCTGTTTTGCAAACATGTCTCTGGCTGAAAACACATGGCTGCCATCTCCGTTTAGTGGTTGTTAACCATAATAAGCCGATTATGAATTGTCTCAGGCAACACCAAGACAAAGCGCACATGAACGTCCTTATCGTCCAGAACTTTGATTCCACTGGCCTTGGCCAAGTCTGCACGGCGCTCAAGGAAGCGGGCGCCAACCGTGACTACCGCAAACCATACCTTGGCGAAGCACTGCCGCAAGACTGCACAGAGCATGACGCAATTGTCGTTCTCGGCGGTGGGCAAAGCGCGGTGGATGACCACATACACCCTTATCTGCCGGACCTCGCCGCGCTGATGCGAGACTTCGCTGACAATGGAAAAGCCGCGCTTGGCATATGTCTGGGTAGCCAGATACTTGCCCGAGCCTATGGTGCGACCAACCTGATTGGCAAAGCTCCAGAGTTCGGCTGGCAGAAGATTGCACTGACTGACGAAGGCAAGTCTGATCCGGTGCTTGGTGCAGTTCCTGGGCATTTTCCTATTTTTCAGTGGCACGACGACACGTTCACGCTGCCGGAAGGCGCAACACGCCTGGCTTCAAACAACGCGACACCCAATCAGGCGTTCCGCGTCGGCCGCGCCGGCTATGGCATCCAGTTTCACTTTGAAGCCGACCGACCGTTGGTCGAAAAATGGAACGCCCGTTTTCCAGACGATATAGCCCGCAAAGACCCGGACTGGTTTGAGAAATACCCCGTGCATGCGCAGGAGCATGGACCCCATGCCGATGCTGCAGGAATTGCCATAGCGCGGGCTTGGGTCGGGCAGATTTGAATGTAAAGCGGCGAATTGAGTTGCCGTTGAAACTACCCCACCACCACAATATGCAGCGCCCTTGGCCCGTGAGCTCCGAGGATGATTTTCTGCTCGATGTCGCCTGACCTTGATGGCCCGGTGATAAAATTCACCGTTCGCGGCATCACGCCTTTGCCATAGGATTTTCGAATATCGGCCATGATGGTTTCGAGGTCGCCCTTGATGGTCGATGCCTCGACTATGACAATGTGGTTCTCGGGCAGGAAATTCAGGGTCGTCGGATTGTCCGCGCCAGAGGTCATCACCAACGTGCCAGTTTCCGCAATGGCACCAAAAGCATGGCTGATGCCGGTCTCGTCGGTGCCATCTGACGGACCAACTTTCAGTTCGAGATGTTTCTCTTTGGACCACGGCATGGCTGTCAGGCGTGGGTCCGAGCCCATTGCAGCGCGGGAAGACAGGTTCTTAGAGCGTAAGTAATCGCTCACTGATTCCGGTACTTCCTTGGCTGATTTGACGCGGGTTACGGTCGCAGCAAACTTTTCACCCATCGCGATAAACAGGTCGACTTGGCTGGCGGCAGGCAATTGCGCCCGTGCCGGGATTACTCCGTTTGGAGAGGATTTCAGCCGAGCGGCAACCGCTGCCTTGCGGGCGCTGTCATCGCCGGGGGCAAGCAACGCGACGCGCAAACGCGAGAGGATATTAGATTTGGCATCCATTACCGCACCTCCTGCTTTCGCGCTTCCCGTTGCGCCCATTGCTGCTGAAATGTCCGCGCCTCCGGGGCAGGCAGGTCGCGCCATTTGGTCCAGCCACCTGCCAATGGCAGTGATTTGAACCTGCCCTTCGCGCTGCCCAGCATCGACAGCACCGGAATGCCGAGCTTGGCCATGAAGTGGTATGCCTTGGGGTGCGTGGCAAACCACGCCCAAACGCCCAACCCGTATCTATAAGTTAAAGGTTGCAGATGCTGTTCGAATTCGCGCTCGCGCCAATGGCGCATCATCTTGGGCAGCGGGATTTTCATTGGGCAGACGCTCTCGCAGCGGCCACAAAAAGTCGAGGCGTTGGGCAAGTGCCCGCCTTGCGCCACGCCGATCAGCGAGGGCGTCAACACCGCGCCCATTGGGCCGGGATAGACCCAGCCATAGGCGTGGCCACCGATGGAATGATAGACCGGACAATGGTTCATGCACGCTCCGCAACGGATGCAGCGCAGCATGTCCTGATATTCGGTCCCGATCATCTTGGTGCGGCCATTGTCGAGGATGACGACGTGGTAATTTTCCGGTCCATCCACATCGCCTTTGCGCCGCGGGCCGGTTGAGAGCGTCGTGTAAACCGACATGTCCTGCCCTGTCGCTGAGCGGGCGAGAATGCGCAAAATCTGGCTCACATCTGACAGTGTTGGCACGATTTTCTCGATTGTCGCGACCACAATGTGCGTTTTTGGCAGGATTTGCGTCAGGTCGCCATTGCCTTCGTTGGTAACGATGACCGAAGTTCCCGTCTCTGCGATCAAAAAGTTCGCGCCTGTGATGCCAACATCCGCCTCGAAATATTTCTGACGCAGCACCTGCCGCGCCTCGTTGAGCAGCGTTACCGGCTCTTCAAGATTGCGGTTTACGTCCAGATGCGTATGCACGCGGCGGAAGTCGCTTTCCACCTGCTCTTTGGTAAGATGCACAGCCGGGGCGATGATATGGCTGGGGTGTTCGCCGCGCAGTTGGATGATGTATTCGCCCAGGTCCGTCTCGACCGGAATGATGCCGTTTTCCTCGAAATGCTGGTTGAGCGCGATCTCCTCGGTGACCATGCTCTTGCCCTTGGTCGCGGTCTTGGCGCCCACATCGCGGCAAAGTTTCAGGATTATCGCGCGTGCGTCTTCGGCAGTTTCGGCAAAATGCACATGCCCGCCGGATTTCTCGACCTTTTCGACATAGGCTTCCAGATAAAGATCAAGATGTGCCAGAGTGTGGTCCTTGATCGCCTTGGCCGAATCTCGCAGCAGGTCAAACTCCGGCAAAAGGTCAATGGACGCCTTGCGCTTGTCGATGAAACCGGTGCGCACATGGCCCATGGCCTTTTGCAGGTTCACATCGGCGAGGGCGGCGGTGGCGTTGGCTTTGAATGTGGGGGAGGTGATTTGCATCAGATTTTCCCCTCACCAATCGCCGGTCCGTCTGTCATGCCCGCCAGCACTTCAGCCACATGCCGGACTTGAATTTCCGAACCTTCTCGCTTCAATTTGCCCGCCATGTTCATCAGGCAACCAAGATCGCCCGCCAATAGCAAATCTGCACCCGAGGCTTTGATATGGCTGGTTTTTTCCGAGACGATCTTGTTGGAAATGTCCGGATATTTGACGCAGAACGTGCCGCCGAAGCCGCAGCAAATTTCCGAGTCTTTCAGCTCTTTCAGCGTCAATCCTTCAACATTGCCCAGCAGCTTGCGCGGCTGCGCCTTGATGCCAAGTTCGCGAAGGCCCGAGCAACTGTCGTGATAGGTTACAGTGCCCTGATGTTTTACGTGTGTGCTCGTGATGAACATCACGTCAGCAAGAAAGCTCACCAACTCATGCACTTTGGCTGAAAACGCCTTGGCGCGCGGCTCCCATTTGGCATCTCCCGCGAACAATTCCGGATAGTGTTTACCTATCATGCCGCCGCAGGAACCGGATGGCGCAACGATGAAGTCGTAATCTTCGAAGGCTTCGATTACCTGTTCGGCGATCGCCCGAGCATCCTTTTTATCACCCGAATTATACGCTGGCTGTCCGCAGCAGGTTTGCGACGGTGGCACTTCCACAATGCAACCCGCATCCTCGATCAGCTTGACGGCAGCAAAGCCGACGGTCGGGCGGAATAGATCGACAAGGCAGGTAACGAAAAGCGCCACGCGCGGTTTTTTCTTTTCAACAGTCATTTGAAACGCGGACGCCTTCATGTTTGGGTGATTTGTGAATTGGAGAACGTTTCTCACTCTGTGCAAGCCGCATCTGTGCCACGCGGCTCCATTCGCCTGCCTGTTCAGCGAGCGCAAGCTGTGTCTCGACATAGAGAATATGGTCTGATGATGCGCTACGTGCGCGCTCGGGATCATTGCCGAGAATTGCGTCGGCAATCGCCTCATGCTGCAACAACAATGCGGCGCGGACGCCCGGTGTGCCGTAAAGCAAGGTGCGATTGTAAAACACCCCGTTCATATGCAGCTTATAGCAGGAGCGCAGCGTGTGCAGCAGGATGATATTGTGTGCACATTCGCTGACCGCATTGTGAAACTCGACATCGGCGCGGGCTTCATCCGTAAAGTTTCCCGCAACGTGTGCGGCGTGCATCTGCTTGACAATTTGCTTCAATATGAGCTTGTCCGCCTCGGTCGCCCGCTCTGCAGCATGGCCGGCCGCCAATGCTTCTATCTCCCGGCGGTATTCAAGATAATCGGTCAACGCCTTGCGGTGCGAAGCGATAAGGTCCGCTACCGGCTGGGCGAACACATCGGAAATCACGTCGGCAACCACCGTCGCGCCGCCATGACGGGTGATGATCAGACCGCGCAGTTCCAGTGATTTCAGTGCATCGCGCAACACCGGGCGCGAGACATCCATTTCAGACGACAGTTCGCGTTCAGACGGCAGCCGGTCACCGGGACGCAGCACACCTTCAAGAATCAACCATTCAATTTGCCGGATAACCTCATCCGCTGTCGAAGCATGGTTGATGCTGGAAAAAAGACTGGCGGACATGCAAACCTCACTGGAGGCAGATCATAACAGTTTGCGAAAAGTGGTCAAGAATATTGTCCACTTTCAGCAGAAGAGCATTTCAAATCGATTCAATTCATAGGCGCGTCAAGCTGCGGCGTATTTGCACTTGTCCCGCAGCGCACAATGCCTCTAACACTTTGGTTGAAGATGCGGGGACGGGCATGACACGGGCTGAAGAGACTATTTTGGCGCAAGCGCCGGTACTGGGTTTCCCTGCGCATAATTTGCGGGCGTCGGCGCTTGGCGAAGTTCATTCGCGTCCGCATCCGCTCATTACTGCGCCGCGCCTTCTCATTCAGGTCGCTTTCCTGACCGAAGGCGGCTTCACGGTGGATCATGCAGTGCTGGCCGAGCTTTCCCGCGCATCGGGCATTGCGCCGCCGGACAGAACCGCGCGCCACCATGTCATGCCGTCAGGCTCGGGCACATTACGCTGGGAGCGGCACACGGAATTTTCGACCTATCTCTACGAAGGCCCGCTTGAAACCGGCAATGCGCAGGTCCACCCGTTTGGCACGGCTTTCAAGGCGCCGGGTACCGTGCTCTCCGGCATTCGGCTCGAAATCCGAAAACAGGTAAAAGACTTGCGCCGCATTCTTGCAGCGTATGATCCTGCGTCCACCTGCTGCTCCACCATTGAAGGTGGCGCGGCGACCATTATCACTGACTTCCGCCAGGATGCCGACGGCCTGACGCGCATGACGCTGCTGGACAATGGCCTGACCCCGGTGCGCACCGGTGCACTTGGCCAAATGCTGATTGAAGTCGAAACCTACCGCACGTTTGCCATGCTCGGCCTGCCGCTGGCGATCAGCCTGTCGCCTCGCATGCGCCGTATCGAAGACCGCATGGCTGTCTTGACGCAGGAAATGCGCGACGACGAAGGCAGGGAATCCGAGCGGCTGCTTGCTGAACTCTCAACGCTTGCCGCAGAACTCGAAGCCGACGCTGCCGCCAGTCTTTATCGCTTCGGAGCTTCCAAAGCCTATGAAGGCATCGTCGCCGAGCGACTGAATGCGTTGGATGAAGAGCCGGTCAAAGGCTTTGAAACATGGTCTGCCTTCCTGCAAAAGCGTATGGCGCCGGCAATGCGCACCTGCCGTTCGGTCGAAGAGCGGCAGGCCAACCTCTCGCGTAAACTCACCCGCGCCACCACGTTGCTGCGCACATGGGTGGATGTTGATCTGGAAAAGCAGAACAGCGCTTTGCTGGCCTCGATGAATACCCGCGCCCGCTCGCAACTGCGCCTGCAGCAGACGGTCGAAGGCCTCTCGGTCGCCGCCGTATCTTACTATGTCGTCGGCCTTTTTTCCTACATTGCCAAAGGTATCGAGAAGGATTTCCCCTTCATATCATCCACCTTGGTAACGGCGCTTTTCGTTCCGGTGGCAGTGCTGGCCATCTGGCTCTTTGTGCGCCGTATTCGCAAAAGCCACGGCGAGCATTGACCCGCACGCGGTCTCACTTCAAGACTGCCGCTTCCCGATTCCATAAGGACATGCCGTGACTTCTGCACCCTTTACCAAGAAATTTGCCGGTTTCCTTTTTGACATGGACGGCACCATCATCAATTCGTTCGCCGCAACGCAGCGTGCCTGGGGCGCTTGGGCGCGGACAAATGGCATAGATCCGGACAGTTTCATGCACACCATGCACGGCGTGCGCGGTGTGGATTTGATCGGTGGCATGGGTCTGCCACATCTTGATCCGGCGCAAGAGTCTGCAAAAATCTTGGTGGCGGAAATGGCCGATGTTGAAGGCATCGTGCCGATTCCCGGCGCCATTGGTTTCCTTGATGCGTTGCCGCCCCATGCCTGGGCCGTCGTTACGTCCGCTCCGCGTGATCTGGCAATCCGTCGTTTGCAGGCGGCAGGCATAACGCCGCCAAAAACGATGGTTACGGCCGAAGATGTGGAAATCGGCAAACCCGATCCTGCCTGTTTCCGCCTTGGGGCAGAACGTCTGGGCGTCAACCCGGAACACTGCCTGGTGTTTGAAGACGCCCATGCCGGTGTGACTGCAGGCGAATTGGCAGGCGCCAGTATTATGGTGGTGACTGCGACGCATGATCTGATGGCGCACACACACCACGCCAAGATGACGAGTTATGAAACACTCGCAATCACCACGGATGAAGATGGCTGGTTATCTTTGGTCCAAACAGGTTGACGGAACGCCTGCCAAGCCAGATGTTAGCGCAATGACATCACTTGCCATGCCAACGCCAGACAAGACCACGCTCGCAAAACGCAACGAGATTATTGCGCAATTGCGCGAGTTTGTGCCCGGAGAAGGCGTTGTAGACACTTCCAATGGCATGCGGGTGTTCGAAAGTGATGGGCTGACCGCATATCGCCAGCTGCCGATGGTCGTCGTTTTGCCGGAGACGGTGGCGCAAGTGTCGCGCATTTTGAAATATTGCGCCCGGGAAAATATCCGTGTGGTGCCGCGCGGTTCGGGCACTTCGCTCTCCGGCGGCGCGCTGCCGCTTGAAGACGCCGTGCTCCTCGTCATGTCGCGGTTCAATCGCATATTGGATATCGACCTTGCCAATCGAACGGTTACCGCCCAACCGGGCGTCACGAATCTTGGCATCACCCGCGCTGTCGAAGAGCAGGGATTTTACTATGCGCCAGACCCGTCCTCGCAAATCGCCTGCTCGATCGGCGGCAACGTCGCGGAAAATTCCGGTGGCGTGCACTCGCTTAAATATGGGCTGACCGCCTCCAATGTGCTCGGCATCGAAATGGTGTTGATCAATGGCGATGTGGTGCGGCTTGGCGGCAAGCATCTGGATTCAGATGGCTTGGACATTCTGGGGCTGATGACCGGCTCGGAAGGTTTGCTTGCCGTCATCACCGAGGTGACCGTGCGCGTGCTGCAAAAGCCCGAAACGGCCCGCGCCGCGCTGATTGGTTTCAAGACCTCCGAACAGGCCGGCCAATGCGTCGCCGACATCATCGCCGCAGGCATCATTCCCGGCGGCATGGAAATGATGGACCGGCTGGCCATTCAGGCAGCGGAGGATTTTGTCCACGCCGGTTATCCGCTGAATGTAGAGGCGCTGCTGATCGTCGAACTCGATGGACCGGAAGCCGAAGTGGATGACTTGCTCACCCGTGTCGAGAAAATTGCAAAACAGAATAAGTCCGTGACGCTGAAGGTTTCAACCTCCGAAGCCGAGCGCATGGTGTTCTGGGCCGGACGCAAAGCTGCGTTTCCGGCCGTCGGCCGCATCTCGCCGGATTATTACTGCATGGATGGCACCATACCGCGAAAAGCGTTGCCGCAGGTGCTCAAGGGCATGCGCGATCTTTCGCAGCAGTATGGCCTCGCGGTCGCCAACGTTTTCCATGCTGGGGATGGCAATCTGCACCCGCTTATCCTTTACGATGCCAACAAGCCCGGCGAACTCGAAAAAGCGGAAGGGTTTGGCGCCGATATCTTGCGCCTCTGCGTCAAAGTCGGAGGCGTCCTGACCGGCGAGCACGGCGTCGGCATCGAAAAACGCGACTTGATGGGCGAGATGTTCAACGAGTTGGATCTTGATGTGCAGATGCGCCTTAAGGTGGCCTTTGATCCGCAGGCGCTGCTGAACCCCGGGAAAGTGTTTCCAAATTTGCATCGGTGCGCCGAGCTTGGGCGGATGCACGTCAGCGGCGGGAAGGTTGCGTTTCCAGAGATACCGAGGTTTTGATGGAGACGGAATCAAGAAGCAGGCGACAGAATTTTACGACGGGTCGTGGGCGTGACCTGCGGGACGGTGACAATCAAGCTGAGGGTCGGCTTTGGCTGGAGTTGAAGGATCGAAGGTTGGGTGGGCATAAGTTCGTTCGGCAGTTTCCAATCGGTTCCTACTTTGCTGATGTCCTGTGCCGAAAGAACAAGCTGGTTGTCGAACTGGATGGCAGTCAGCATGCAGACAGCGCATATGATGCACGCCGCGATCAGTATATGAACACTGCTGGATACTCTGTTCTGAGATTTTGGAGCCACGAAGTCTTGAGTAAAAATACCGAGGTGTGTGAACCCATCCTTGCCGCCTTGGATGGACGATTGGTCGAAAATACAGTTGCATTCGATATGCGATACTACCCTTCGAAGCCAAAGACAAAACCTTGATGGCGATATCAGCAACCCCCTCACCGTCACGGCTGACGGCGCGCCACCTCTCCCCCAACGTGGCTGGGGGAGAGGAAAATAGCCGTCAGTCCGAGCTCCCTTCCTCTCCCCTATCGCAGATGGGGGAGAGGTGGCGCGGCGAAGCCGTGACGGTGAGGGGGGCCTTGGCCGTAGGTGCCCATTGATGAAAATGCACGCGCCAAAATCACCCGCCGATGTTCTCACCGCCATCCAATCCGCAAATGCCGCCAACACGCCGTTGGAAATCATCGGCCACGGCTCCAAGCGCGGCGTCGGCGCTCCAAATGTTGCCACGGAAACCCTCGATCTCTCGAAACTCACTGGCATCAACTTCCACGAACCGGAAGAACTCGTCATTTCGGCCAAATCCGGTACTCCGATCGTCGAAATTGAAAAATTGCTGACCAAACACGGCCAGCAACTGGCTTTCGAACCCTTGGACTACGCTCTGCTCTTGGGCCAAAAGCCCGGCAGGGGAACATTGGGCGGCATTCTCGCCACAAACGCAGCTGGCCCGCGCCGCTTGAAAGCGGGTGCTGCGCGCGACCACATTCTGGGCATCGAAGCTGTTACCGGCCGCGGTGATCTGTTCAAATCCGGCGGGCGGGTGATGAAGAACGTTACCGGTTACGATCTCTCGAAAGGCATGGCCGGCTCTTGGGGTACGCTTGCGGTCTTGACGGATGTGACATTCAAGGTCCTTCCCGCGGCTGAAACAGAAATGACGCTGGTTTTGCGAGGGTTGGACGAGGAGCACGCCGCGCTCGCGATGGCGGCGAGCATGGGTTCAAACGCCGAAGTTTCTTCTGCCGCGCATTTGCCTTACTCAGTGGCTGGCTTCGTTTTGGGCGGCGCGCTGAAAGGTGAACCAGCGACGCTCTTGCGCATCGAGAGCTTCCCTAAATCGGTGGAATACCGCATTGGCCAACTGGCAAAATTGCTCCAATTGAAAACAGACGTCTTGCCGGAAAAACAATCGCGCACGCTGTGGCGGGAAATCCGCGACGTGGTTCCCTTTGCCGACGGCACGGAAAGGCCGGTTTGGCGTGTCTCGGTTGCGCCAATGTCCGGTCCGGCGCTGGTGGCGGATCTGCGCCTGCACTGCGGTGTTGACGCGCTATATGATTGGCAGGGCGGACTGGTCTGGCTGCGCATGGAATCCGAACCGGATGGAAAAGCCCTTCGAGCGCTGATCGAGCACCACGGCGGTGGCCATGCGACACTCATCCGTGCAAGCGAAGAGCAGCGCAGAGCCACGCCGGTTTTTCAACCCCAACTGCCTGCGCTTGCAGCGCTGACAGGGCGGATCAAGGAACAGTTTGATCCGAACGGCATTTTGAATCCCGGACGGATGGGCTGATGCAAACTTCCTTCACACTCGCCCAACTTGCTGATCCGAAATTTGCTGAAGCCGAAAGCATCTTGCGCAAATGTGTTCACTGCGGTTTCTGCACGGCGACGTGCCCGACCTATGTGACGCTGGGCAATGAACTCGACAGCCCGCGTGGGCGGATTTATCTCATCAAGGACATGCTGGAAAATGGCCGTGCCGCCGATGAGGAGATCGTCACCCACATCGACCGCTGCCTTTCCTGCCTAGCCTGCACCACGACCTGCCCGTCGGGCGTTGACTATATGCATCTGGTCGATCATGCCCGTGCGCACATTGAAAACACCTACAGGCGACCGGTTGTTGACAGGCTGATCCGCCAGACGCTGGCGTTTGTGCTGCCCTATCCGGCACGCTTCCGCACCGCGTTAAAGCTGGCAAGTCTTGGCCGCCCGTTTGCGCCGTGGCTGGAAAAGGTCAACGCCTTCAAACCCTTGGCCGCAATGCTCCGCCTCGCACCGAAATCGCTGCCGCAAGGTCCCGACGCCAAGCCCATCACCATCACCGAACGCAAAGGCCGCGTTGCCATTCTGGCTGGCTGCGCCCAATCCGTGCTAGACCCGGGCATCAACGCCACAACAGAGCGCCTGCTCGCCCGCTTCGGCATCGAAGTTGCAAAGCCGAAAGGCGAGGGCTGCTGCGGCGCGCTGGTGCATCACATGGGCCGCGAACACGACGCGCACGGCTTTGCCAAGGCCAACATCGACGCATGGATGAAAGAGATCGAAGGTGAGGGGCTCGACGCGATCATCATCACCACATCCGGCTGCGGCACCACGATTAAAGATTACGGCCACATGCTCAAAGCCGATCTCGATTACGCAGCAAAGGCGGTGAAAATCTCCGGCCTCGCCAAGGACATTACAGAGTATCTGGCCACACTCGAACTCCCCGCGCCGCGTCTGCGCACCGGCCTGTCTGTCGCCTATCATTCCGCCTGTTCTTTGCAGCACGGCCAGAAAATTACGAGGCAACCCAAGGACCTGTTGACCAAGGCGGGCTTCATCGTGCGCGAACCGGCGGAAGGACATTTGTGCTGCGGGTCGGCAGGGACTTACAACATCATGCAGCCTGACATCGCCAAGACATTGCGCGACCGGAAGGTGAAAAACATCGAGCACACAGGCGCGGTGATTGTCGCTGCGGGAAACATTGGTTGCATGACCCAGATCGCCTCCGCCTCGCGTCTGCCGGTGGTGCACACGGTCGAACTGCTCGAATGGGCCTATGGCGGGCAGAAGCCTTCAAAGCTCATGTGATTAAAAAGAAAAAAGCGGCGCCATCCCCTGGCGCCGCTCTTTTTGCGTGGTTCGAACTGTATCGCTCTAACCCCACGCCCCCCTAAACTTCATTGCTCACTGGACTACGACAGTGGTCCCGACATTCACACGCTCGTAGAGGTCAACCACATCTTCGTTGCGCAAAATCAGGCGCTCACTGCCTTCGCCGGTCGCCAGCCAGCAAGTCATTGTCATTGGCAAAGATATTCAGCGCGTAAGGCGTGTGCAGCGGACCATGCCGGCACCGCTCGACAACAGCGGGATAGTGAGCATCGGCGCAAATGGAGTGATCCAGCCAGAGCAGGTTGCTTATGCAAAGCCGAAAATGGTCAAGACCCTCGAACTGGACCCAATGTTCCTTCCGCAGCAAGTTGCCTATGATGGTCCGCAGAAAGCCGGAACCATTGTGATCGATTCCGAAGCGAAGTTTTTGTACCTTGTAGGCCAAGGCGGCACAGCGCGGCGCTATGGCGTCGGCGTTGGCAAGGAAGGCTTCACCTGGCGCGGCACGCAGAAGATTTCCAACAAGAAGGAATGGCCGGATTGGACCCCGCCCGCCGAAATGATTGTGCGCGTGCGTGAAAAAGAAGGCCGCATTCTTCCTGTGCATATGGAAGGTGGCCCGGAAAACCCGCTTGGCGCGCGCGC
>JANMEX010000253.1:0-1558 GCA_031377485.1 Phyllobacteriaceae bacterium | reverse complement strand
AAAGGGCGCCCCGCAAGGGGCGCCCTTTTTGTTTGCAATGGTGACAAGCAGGGGCCGAGTTGCTATGGCGCAGCCAACAAATTTTTGACCGCGTGAGAAGCCATGCCCGACCTGTTGATTGAACTTCGTTCCGAGGAAATTCCGGCCCGTATGCAACGGAAGGCAGCAGGTGATTTTCGCAAGCTGTTGACAGACGCGCTGGTTGAGGCAGGGCTGACCTACGAAGGCGCGCAGGAATACTGGACACCACGGCGTTTGACGCTGGATATCCGCGGCTTGTCCGCCCGCTCCAAGGATGTACGCGACGAAATCAAAGGCCCGTCGGTCAGTGCGCCCGAGCAAGCGGTTCAGGGCTTTTTGCGCAAGGCTGGATTGGCGTCCATTGCTGACGCGCATGTGCATTCCGATCCGAAGAAGGGTGATTTTTACATCGCCCACATCGTCAAACCGGGCCGTGCGGCAGATGAAATCATTGCCGAATCCATGCAGAAGATCATCCGCGAATTCCCGTGGCCAAAGTCGATGCGCTGGGGCAAGGCGTCGGCCAAACCGGGTGCACTGCGCTGGGTTCGCCCGCTGCAGACGATCATCTGCCTTTTGTCCACCGAACCGGAAGAGCCGGTGGTGGTGGACTTCGAAGTTGATGGCATCCACTCCGGCAACATCACCTACGGCCACCGCTTCCATGCGCCGGAAGCAATCACGGTCAAGCGATTTGACGACTATGCCGCCAAGTTGGAGAAGGCCAAGGTCGTTCTCTCCGCCGAGCGTCGCAAGGAGATGATCCTGACAGATGCCCGCAATCTTGCGTTTGCTTCGGGTCTTGAATTGATCGAAGACGAAGGGCTTTTGGAAGAAGTGTCCGGCCTGGTCGAATGGCCGGTGGTGCTGATGGGTGCGTTTGAGGAAGAGTATCTGGCCATTCCGGGCGAGGTGATCCGCCTCACCATCCGCGCAAACCAGAAGTGTTTCGTTACGCGCGGCAAGGATGGGAACCTGTCCAACAAGTTCATCCTGATCGCCAATATCGAAGCGTCAGACGGCGGCAAGGAAATCATTCACGGCAACGGCAAAGTGGTGCGCGCACGGCTTTCTGACGCGGTGCATTTCTGGAAGACAGATCAGGCCAACGTGCCGGACTTGGACCAGCTGACTGCATCGGCAGAAAAGTTTGGTCTTGATCTCACCAAGCCGCTCGACCAGCGCATGGCGCGGCTCGATCATATGAACGTGACTTTCCATGCCAAGCTTGGGACACAAGGCGAGCGGGTGGCACGCATTGCGAAGTTGGCGCAGGAATTGGCACCAGTGGTCGGTGCCGACGCCAAACTGGCGCACCGCGCTGCAGTGCTGGCCAAGGCAGATCTGCAGACCGAAGTGGTCGGCGAATTCCCCGAACTGCAAGGCCTGATGGGCCGCATGACCCGGATGGGATCGCCGGTGCGGTAGATGTCCCAGTCGGTGCGCGCGAACAGGCGCGCATTGCCCGCAGAGAGGTTCTTCTCGACGCCCGAGGTCGCGGCCTCCCAGAAGCGCGACCGGCCGACGTCGACGTGGA
>JANMEX010000211.1:0-1924 GCA_031377485.1 Phyllobacteriaceae bacterium | reverse complement strand
ATGCCCAATGCCGATGCAATGCTCTCCAAGCGGGGACTCATTTAGGGTTGGTTGAGCCTTAGCTTTTTTCAGCATAGGTTTAACTTGGGGCGCAGATCCTTTTGGCAAGGAGAATGCGTCATGACCGAAGTTGATGTGGTGATTGTCGGGGCCGGTGCTGCCGGTCTTGCTGCGGCCAAAACCTGCCGGGCAAGAGGGCTGACTTTCATGCTTCTTGAGGCAATGGACCGGATTGGCGGGCGGGCCCATACATCATCCGCGCATTTCGGCGTTCCGTTCGACATCGGCTGTGCCTGGCTGCACGCGGCGGACCGCAATCCGTTTTATCCGGAGGCGCAGGAAGCAGGCTGGACCTTGCAATATCATGATATGGCGCTCGATCATTTGTATTTTGGCAAACACAAAGCTGAGGCCAGCCATATGGATGAAATGAACCGCGCAGACGAAACGCTGGCTGCCGCGCTTAAAACCTACAATGGTGCCGATGACCGGCTGTCGGCTGTGGTTGGAAAAGGGCACGGCATGCGCGCTGTCGCGACCTATTCGGGTCCGATGGATTTTGGTCAGGATATTGATGAAATTTCTGTGGCCGATTTCAAGCGTGCAGCTGATCTTGAGCCCAATTATTTCACCAAGCAAGGGTTTGGTGCATTGGTGGCGCGCTGGGGTGCCGATGTGGCTGTGGAACTGAGCACGCCAGTCCGGCGGATTGACTGGTCGGGACATCAAATTGTTGTCGAAACCGCGCGCGGCAATGTCCTCTGCTCCCAAATCATCATCACGGTTTCGACCGGTGTGCTGGCCTTTGGCGACATCGAGTTTGTCCCGGAATTGCCACCGCACTATACTGAAGCCTTCTTTGATTTGCCGATGGGTATGCTGACTAAAATTCCGCTTGAGATTTCAGGTGCGCGTTTCGGGCTCGAGCCATTTGAAGATTTGCTGATTGAACGGCCGGCGCGCCACGACATTTATTTCCTTTGTTTTCCGTTCGACAAGGACTTGATGGTCGGCTTTGTGGGCGGGGATTTTGCATGGGAGCTGTCGGTGGCGGGCGAACATGCCGCTCGCGATTTCGCCATTGACCGGCTTGTCGGGATTTTCGGATCAGATGTGCGAAGGCATGTTGGCCGGTCGATGATGACCAATTGGGGCGCCGAACCAACCGTGCGCGGTGCTTATGCGGCCGCAAGGCCGGGTAGGGCGAAAGCGCGTGACATATTGGCTGAACCTATCGACGGGCGGATATATTTTGCCGGTGAAGCACTGGCAGGTCCGCTTATTCAAACCTGCGGTGGCGCGCGGTTGTCTGGTGAGGATGTTGCACGAAAGGTTGCAGATTTGGCTGACTATAGAACGCAGAAGAGCTAGATGTTGTGCTCGTATGAATGATACGAGCCACTATGGGTTGTCATCATTTGATGCTGATTGGGCCGTGTAAGCGGCATTTTCTCAACTTGGCCGCCGCAATGTTGCAACAGCGCAGCAGCAAAATGGCAGCTTGGAATGAAAAAAGACTGTTTTTAGTTGCATTTATCGCAACTTGGCCATTTTATCCTGCAAAGGCATATTTGCTGCGGCGCAATAATTTTGTCTGCCGGGCTTTTGGGGAGTTATTTGAAATGCGGACACTCAAGGTCAGCTTGACCACTGTTGCACTGACCACGCTGCTTTTGGCCGGGTGCCAGAGCGACCGCATCAGCGGAATCAACACGAATTATGAGCGGCTCCCGGCAGCGCCTGCAGGCAATGTTCAGCAAAGTCAATTGCCGGCCCCGACCGCCCCGCCTGCCGTCACAACCGCGCCAGTAGCTGATGCATCGCAATTCCCGGCAGCACCAACGGCACCTGGAACTGGTGTGGCGGGGACTGATCCTGCAACTCAGCTTGCCTCGGCAACCGGTCCGGATGTGACCATCAGCGG
>JANMEX010000204.1:0-20828 GCA_031377485.1 Phyllobacteriaceae bacterium | reverse complement strand
CGAGCCGCGTGTGCCTGCCTGCTTGGCGACGTATTTCTCACGCGCCTTGTGCTGGCGGTATGACGAGATTTCGCGCGCCTTGGCTTCGTTTTCGACGACGGCAAATCGATCACCGGCGGCAGGTGTGCCCTGCAGGCCGAGGATTTCGACCGGAAGCGAGGGACCTGCTTCCTTGACTTGCTCACCCTTGTCATTGACCAGCGCGCGCACACGGCCCCATTCGGAACCGGCAACGAGAATGTCACCCGGCTTGAGCGTGCCGGCCTGAACCAGAACCGTGGCAACCGGGCCGCGACCGCGGTCGAGCTTGGCTTCAATGACCACGCCTTCTGCGGTGCGGTCAGGGTTGGCTTTGAGTTCGAGCACTTCCGTTTGCAACAAGATCGCTTCGAGCAGCTTGTCGAGACCAAGGCCGGTCTTGGCCGAGACTTCAACGTCCAGCGTTTCGCCGCCCATCGATTCGACGAACACTTCGTGCTGCAGCAGCCCTGTGCGGACCTTCTGCGCATCGGCTTCCGGCTTGTCGATCTTGTTGATGGCAACAATGATCGGCACCTTGGCGGCCTTGGCGTGGCTGATCGATTCAATCGTCTGCGGCATGACGGCGTCGTCGGCTGCCACCACCAGAATGGCAATGTCGGTCGCCTGCGCGCCACGGGCACGCATGGCAGTAAACGCGGCATGGCCCGGCGTATCGATGAAGGTGATCTTGTGACCGTTGTGTTCGACCTGATAGGCGCCGATGTGCTGGGTGATGCCGCCGGCTTCGCCCGAAACAACGCTGGTTTTGCGGATTGCGTCGAGCAGCGAGGTCTTGCCGTGATCGACATGACCCATGATGGTGACGACCGGCGGACGGGAAACCATGTCTCCAGCGATATCCTTGACGTCAAAGATGCCTTCTTCAACGTCCGAGTCGGCAACGCGCTTGACCGTATGGCCAAATTCTGCGGCAATCAGTTCGGCCATATCGGCATCGATGATGTCGCCGGGCTTCAACATGGAGCCCTGCTTCATCAGGTACTTGATGACGTCCACGGCGCGCTCGGCCATGCGCTGCGCCAGTTCCTGAATGGAAATGGTTTCCGGCAGGATGACTTCGCGCGCAATCTTTTCGCGCACTTCCTGCATTTGCGAGCGCTTGAACTTTTCCTGACGGCGGCGTGTGGCGGCCATCGAACGGCCACGTGCACCTTCGCCATCATCACTGGTGACGGACGTGACAGTGATCTTGCGGCGGTTGTCGACTTCGACCTTGGCCTTGGCAGGACGCACTTCGGCCTTGACCGGTGCCTTGACGCCAACAGGGCCAGCGCCCGGACGGCGCTTGGCGCGATCGTCTTCCTCTTCCACGACCGGACGGCGGACTGGAGCGCCCGGACGCAGCACGACGGTGCCGGGGCGTTCTTCTTCCACTGCGCCAGGCGCGCGGCGCTTGGCTTCTTCCTCTGCCTTGCGGCGCGCGTCGGTTTCACGCTTGAGGCGCACTTCCTCGTCTGCCTGACGGCGCTCTGATTCTTCTGCCTCGCGCTTGCGGCGGGCATCTTCCTCGGTGCGGCGAGCGGTTTCTTCCTGTGCACGGACGCGATCCTGCGCATCGCGGACGACCGAACCTTCCAGCGCACGGCGGCGGGCGGCCATCTCGTCATTTGAAAGGACGTTCAGCACCATGCCAGAATTGCCACTGCGCTGCGGCTGCGGCGCACGCTGCTCGGTGCGCGCCGGCGTCGAAAGCGGCGTGACCGATTGCGGACGCGGCGCCACTGGCGCTGCAGCTACCGGGGCAACAGGAGCGGGCGCGGCGGGTGCGGGCGTGAAAAGCTGTTTCGCCTTGTCATCGGGACGCGAAAATTTGCTCTTCTTGGTTTCGACAACCACTGCCTTGGTGCGACCATGGCTGAAGTTCTGGCGCACGGTTGATTGCTCAACCGCTGGCCGCTTCAGGGTCAGGGTCGCTTTGGGGGCAGCGTTGACGCTCAGCGTCTTGTCGTCACCAGATTTCGTATCGCTCATTCGGTTTCCTTTGCGGCGCCGTCTAGGTTTTGCGCCAAAATTTCGTCGTCCAGGCCACGGTATCGAGCCAAGGCAAATGCCTTTTTGACGAGGTTTTCCCCCGCCGGGCTCTTCAAGACGGCAGCATGTATCACATTTCCCCCACCCAATGCCAAATCCATTTCGACACCAGTGAGCAATTTGAGCGCGGGGATATCAGGTCCCCCGGTCATTGCAACCGCTTTTCTGGCTTGGTCCATCTTGCGGACCCCGTCTGGAGCGGCATCAGACGCATGCAAAAGCAGCAGCGTCTGGGCAGAACGGACCAAAGCTTCCACCTTGGCCGCGCCTGTCATGATCTGTCCGGCCTTTCGGGCGAGGCCCAAAGTACCGGAGAAGTTTCTGGTCATCACCCTGTCGATCTGATCGGGTAGATCAGGTGTGGCGATGATCGTTTCTTTCAAGGCCCGCGCAAAAAGGTTCTTGCGCATGGCTTCTTCTACAGTCTTGCGGTCAGCGCTGACCCAGCAGCCGCGACCGGGCAGATTTCGTTTCAAGTCCGCTACCACCGTTCCATCAGGCGCGGCGACAAAACGGATCAGCTCATCGGCTGATCCGGCCTTTCTTGTTACGATGCATGTGCGGTCGTTCATGTCCCGCATATCCGTTCTGCCCGACAGCCATCATGGCAATCAGGCTTCCGCCTCTTCAAAGGCAACGTCTTCCACAGCTTCCTCGACTTGTGGCATGTCGGCTTCAGTGATCCAGCCGGCCTTGAGGCGGGCCTGAAGCACCATATTTTCCGCGTCCGTGCGCGACACGTCAAAGCCGGACAGAATGCCGTCAAAAGTTTTCGTCTCGCCGTCCTTGCGTTCCTTCCAGCCAACCAGATCATCTGCCGAATAGCCGGCAAAGTCTTCAATGGTTTTCACACCGTCTTCGCCGAACTTCACCAACATCTTGGTGGTGATGCCGTCGATCTCGCGCAGTTCATCGGCAACGCCGAGCGCCTTGCGCTTTTCATCATATTCGCCTTCGACGCGTGCCAGATATTCATTGGCGCGGCTCTGGATTTCCACGGCCGTATCTTCGTCGAAACCGTCAATGGACGCGATTTCAGAACCGTCGACATAGGCCAGTTCCTCGACCGAGGCGAAACCTTCGGACGCCAGAACCTGACCGACCATTTCATCGACGTTGAGCGCTTCCATGAACAGTTTGGAGCGTTCGGCAAATTCCTTCTGGCGGCGTTCGGATTCTTCGGCTTCCGTCAGGATGTCGATGTCCCAACCGGTGAGCTGCGAAGCCAGACGCACATTCTGGCCGCGGCGGCCGATGGCCAGCGACAGCTGATCGTCCGGCACCACAACTTCGATGCGCTCGGCATCTTCATCGAGCACGACCTTGGACACTTCAGCAGGCTGCAACGCGTTTACGAGGAACGAAGCGGCATCCGGCGACCATGGAATGATGTCGATCTTTTCGCCCTGCAATTCAGCGACAACTGCCTGAACGCGCGAACCACGCATACCAACGCAGGCGCCGACCGGATCAATCGAGGAATCACGCGAGGTCACCGCAATCTTGGCGCGGGAACCTGGATCACGGGCAACCGACTTGATCTCGATGATGCCGTCATAGATTTCCGGCACTTCCATCGTGAAAAGTTTGGCCATGAACATCGGATGGGTGCGCGACAGGAAAATCTGCGGGCCGCGCTGTTCGCGGCGCACGTCGTAAACATAGGCGCGGACGCGATCGCCATAGCGGAAGTTTTCACGCGGGATCACTTCATCGCGGCGGATGATGCCTTCGCCGCGGCCCAAATCGACAATCACATTGCCATATTCGACGCGCTTGACGGTGCCGTTGACGATCTCGCTGACACGGTCCTTGTATTCATCATACATGCGGTCACGTTCCGCTTCGCGGACTTTCTGGACGATAACCTGCTTGGCCGACTGGGCGGCGATGCGGCCGAAATCCATTGGCGGAAGCTGTTCAGCGATAAAATCGCCGACCTGCGCATCCGGATTGCGGTCACGCGCGGTGACGACGGCGATCTGCGTTGCATAGTCTTCGACCGTTTCCACCACTTCCAGCAAGCGCTGCAGCTTGATTTCGCCGGTGCGCGAATTGATGTCGGCGCGGATGTTGGTTTCCTGACCGTAACGCGAACGTGCTGCCTTCTGGATCGCGTCTGCCATTGCCGCAAGGACGATTTCCTTGTCGATGGACTTTTCACGCGCGACCGCATCGGCGATCTGCAGAAGTTCAAGCCGGTTTGCACTGACTGCCATGTTCATCTCCCAGACTTGCCGGACCAATCATCTGCCCGGCGAAAAGGTTTCAGTTTGCGGGCTGGCCGCTTGTTGTTCAGTTGGCGGCTTCGCCGCTTGTCTCTTCGTCTTCCGCTTCGTCCGTTGTTCCTTGCGCTTCGCGCAGGGCCTTGTCGCGCTTCAGCGCTTCGCGGATCAATTCGTCCGTCAGGATGAGCCTTGCATCAGTCACGGTGTCAAAACGCACATGAATGCGCGGCTCTTCGCCATAAGCGGCTTGGTCGGCCTCGAAGTTGAAGCCATCTTCGTCCGCACCGTTCAGCTTGCCCTTGAACCGCTTTTTGCCGTTGATCAGCACATTGGTTTCAAGCTTCATCGAATAGCCGGCCCAGCGCATGAAGTCAGACTTGCGCACCAGCTGGCGGTCGATGCCGGGAGAGGAAATTTCAAGATGATAGGCACGCCCGATCGGGTCTTCGACATCCAGCACGGGCGAGATTGCCTTGGACAGCTTTTCGCAATCATCAACAGACATCGTGCCATCGGCGCGTTCTGCCATGATCTGCAGCGTATAACCATTCTGGCCGGACAACAGCACACGCACCAGCTTGAAGCCGATCGAATTCATCACCGGAATGATGATCGACGCAACGCGCGCCTCCATGCCGGTTTCCCGGATCAACCGGTCATCGCTCGCATCAGGTGTCGCCAGAACGATCAGGTTTTCTTCGCTCACGCGGGCCAATCTCCAACAGCAAAAACTACGTCCGTCTTTTCGTCAGGTAACAAAAAAGAGCGGGTCCGGGAGGGCCCACTCTTCATCTGACGATCAAGAATTTGGATGTCGTATACGCTTGAAGGCGGGCAATTGCAAGCAGATCAGAATGTCGGAGACACCGGATGTCTCAAGGGCTTCAACCGGTTTTGTAGAAATGCGCGCTCGCTCGCATTTGACGAAAGCGCGATAGCCTTTTCATAGGCAGCAACAGCACCGTTCAGTTTGCCGCAGCGGCGCAAGATGTCGGCTAGACCTGCATGAAACGGCTGGTAATGTGAGAGTTCGGCTGCAAGCCCTCCCATTTCAGCCAAAGCCACATCGGGACTTTCCGCGTAAGAAAGCGCAATGGCCCGGTTCAGTCGAACGACAGGATTCGGCGTCAGGCGCTGCAATTCATCATAAAGCAACACGATTTGGCGCCAATCTGTCGTATCGCTGCTTTTGGCCTCGCAATGCACCGCGCTGATTGCCGCCTGGATCAGAAACGGCCCGACGGTTGAAGCCTTCAAAGTTGCGCGGATGAGCGCCGTCGCCTCGCCGATCCTGGCTTGGTCCCAGAGCCCCCGGTCCTGCTCATCAAGCGGCACCAATTCGCCCGATGCCCCGATCCGTGCGGGGATGCGCGCCGTATTCAACAGCATCAGGGCCAAAAGGCCGGTGGCCTCGCTGAGATCAGGCCGCAATTGAACGACAATCCGGGCAAGGCGTATGGCTTCTTCGCACAGGTTTGAACGGACCCAATCCACACCTTCGGTGGCAGCATAGCCTTCGTTGAACACCAGATAAATGACATTCAACACAGCCTGAATCCGTTCCGGCAGGTCAGCCGCTTCCGGCACTTGGTAGGAAATTGCCGCCAGTTTGATCTTCTGCTTCGCGCGGACCAGACGCTGCGCCATCGTGGCTTCGCTATCAAGAAAGGCTCGGGCAATTTCACCTGTCGTCAAGCCTGTAACGGTGCGCAAGGTCAGTGCAACTCGTGACTTTTCGTCCAGTGCCGGATGACAGCAGGTGAAAATCAGACTGAGCCGTTCATCGGGTATGGTCATGTCATCCGGCTCCAATGCCGTTTCCCGGTCGAGCGCCATCAGGGCGGAAATTTCCGGCTCCTTGCGGCGGAAGTTTGCGTCGCGGCGCAAACGGTCAATGGCTTTTCGCCGTGCGGTTTGCAAAAGCCATGCGGCCGGAGCCCGCGGCGCGCCGTTGCGGCTCCAATGTTCGACGGCTGATTCCATTGCGTCTTGCAGACAGTCTTCCGCCAGTTGAAAATCCCGCAATGTCTTGATCAACGCCGCGACCAGCCGCCCCCAGTGCTGCCGCACCACCTGTTCGAGTGCGGAAGCGGCAAGGTTTGTTGGCGGCTGATCGTGGTGGTTGCCCATCCAGTTGTCAGCGTTGCAGCATCATGATCGGGCGCACTTCGATGGCTCCGTGCTTGGCGCCGGGAATCATTGCCGCATACTTCAGCGCCTCGTCGAGATTTGGACACTCAAAGATATAAAAGCCGCCGAGTTGCTCTTTGGTTTCGGCAAACGGCCCGTCCATGGTTTCAACCTTGCCGTTGCGGACCCGCAAGGTCGTGGCGGTTGACGGGGCCTCAAGCGGCTCACCGGAGACCATGACGTTGTCGTCGCGGAAGCGCTTGTTGGCCTCCATGTAGCCGCCCATGTAGGGGCCGAAATCAGGTGAGCCGGGTTTGGGTTCAAGGTCACGGTCTGTGTAGATCAAGGCGATGTATTGCATGATGATGGTCCTTCAAAATTCAAAAGTTGAATCTTCAATTGGCAAGATGTTGCCAGAGTATAGCGCAGGCAGACAACAAAATAGCGATCAGCGTGCCCGTCCCGCCGACAACGCGAGGCATGGCGTCGGCCTTGTCATGACGGATGCCAAGCGGGTGGATCAGGCGGGATGCCACCAGAATGACACCGGCGCCATGGATCAGCACCGGGCTCGCCCCGCCAGCTTCCGCCAACCCCATGAGGATCAGCGCCATCGGGACATATTCGGTAAAATTGCCGTGTTTGCGGATGCGCTCGGCCAGTTGAAGATTATCTCCGTGATAGAGCGCGATCTTCGTCTGCGCCCGCATCGCGATGACCATGACGCTCAAGACTATGAGAATCAGGGCAAGAACGGCTGCATACACTGCTGTGATTTGCATTTGCATTTGTAAGTCCTTTCCACCCGTCAATTTGCCGGGCAAACAGAGGACGAACGGCAACTGCTTGAATCGACAGGCTGGCCGAAAAAAACTCAAATAAAATGTTTGGCGATCCAATAGGCGATGGCCGCCATGATGGCTGCGGCAGGAATGGTGATCACCCAGGCATAGACAATGCCGGTGGCAACATTCCACCGCACCGCCGAAACGCGCCGTGCCGCGCCGACACCGATGATCGAGCCGGTAATGGTGTGCGTTGTTGACACCGGAACACCGAGATTGGTGGCCATGAACAGGGTGATCGCGCCAGCAGTTTCCGCGCAAGCGCCCTGCATCGGGGTCAGTCGGGTGATCTTTGAGCCCATCGTGTGCACAATACGCCAGCCGCCGAGCATCGTTCCAAGTCCCATCACCGTGTAGCAGGACAGGATCACCCAGGCTGGGACCGTGAATTCCGAATAGATGCCATTTGAATAGAGCAGCACAGCAATGAGGCCGGCGGTTTTCTGCGCGTCATTCGACCCATGTCCGAGCGAATAGAGCGCAGCGGAGACAAATTGCAGTTTGCGGAAAATGCCGTCCGCCCAAGCCGGATTGGCACGCACGAAAAGCCAGCTGACCAAAAGCATGAACAATATGCCCAGGAAAAAGCCGGTGAATGGCGACAGCACAATGGCGTAAAGCGTCTTGGACAATCCGCCCCAGAGGATGGCCTGAAACCCCGCCTTGGCAACGCCTGCGCCGATGATGCCGCCGATCAGGGCATGGGAACTGGACGAGGGTATGCCGAAAAACCAGGTGATCAGATTCCAGGCGATTGCCCCGAACAGGGCACCAAAGACAACGGCATTGTCGACCATATCGGGTGAAATGATGCCTTTGCCGACCGTGTTGGCGACATGCGATTCGAACAGGAAGAAGGCGGCGAAGTTGAACACCGCCGCCCAGATCACTGCATATTGCGGTTTCAGCACGCGCGTCGAGACGATTGTGGCAATCGAGTTTGCAGCATCGTGCATGCCGTTGATGAAATCAAAGAACAGCGCGACGAAAATCAGGAAGACGAGAGTGAATGTGACGGCGCCCATGGGCTTTTCCCTCCGGGACCGGTCAGACGTGTTCTATGACGATGCCGTTGATGACGTTGGCCACGTCCTCGAAACGGTCGGCAACTTTCTCCAGATGCTCGTAGATTTCCGCGCCGATGATATAGGCCATCGGGTCCTGCCTGCCCTTTCCCTTGATCAGGACTTTGAGACCGGCATCGTTCAATATATCGGAATCTTCTTCCATACGGACGATCTGGGCCGTCAGGGCGTGGAGTTTCAGCGAGTTCGGGTTGATGCTGCGCAACAGCGGCACGGCTTCGCTGGTCAACACCGACATCTTGACAGCGATGTCAGCCATCTCGCGCATTTGCGGCTCGAATTCATGCAATTCGAACAGCAGCACGGCCTTGGCCGTCTTGTTCATCTGGTCGATGGCGTCATCCATGGAGGAGATCAGTGATTTGATGTCCGAGCGGTCGAACGGGGTGATAAAGCTTTTGCGGATCGCCTGCATGACATCGTGGCTGATATGGTCCGCGTCATCCTCAAGCTTCATCAAGACATTGCAATTGGCTTCGACTGCGGGGCCGCCATCCAAAATCTGCCGCAAGACCTTCGCTGCCGCCTGAACCTTGGCGGCATGGGCTTCGAAATAGTCGAAGAATTTTTCTTCCTTCGGCATCAGTTTTTTCAGAAATTCGAACATGGCTCGTCCCCGGCACATCAATTGTTAGCCGACTCCATATCGTATCCAGCAAGATGCCGATATGGCGCAGATCAAGCGCTCACAGTTTTTGAAAGGTGAGATAGCAGGGCGTGCGGCCTTCGCGGATTGCCTTGGCTTCATAGCGGGTGCTTGGCCACGCATCATAGGGCTTGCGCCAATCATCGGCTGACCTGGCCATGAATTCAAAGCCGCCGGCTTCTTCAACGTGGCTGAGCGTCCAGTTGATGTAACCTTCGATATCGGACGCAAAGCGAAACAGGCTGCCTGGCTTCAGCACACGTTTCATCTTTTCAAGATTTGCCGGGCTGACAAAGCGGCGCTTGTGGTGGCGGCTCTTGTGCCACGGGTCCGGATAAAACAAGTCAATGCCCGAAAGTGATGCGTCCGGGAGCCAGTCCAGCACCAGCGCGGCGTCCTCGTCAAACAGACGCAGATTGTGCAAAGGCTCGCGGTTCAGCGCACCGACCATTTTCGCCATTCCGTTGACGAATGGCTCGACGCCGATGAAACCGGTTTTCGGGAAGCGGGCCGCCTCATGGAGCAAATGCTCGCCGCCGCCGAAGCCGATTTCCATACGCACATTAGAGACGGATTCAGCGAAAAGAGCGCACAAATTGGCAGGACTGCACACATTCAAATCGAGGCGCAACCCGGGCAGCATGGTTTCAAGCAAATTGGCCTGCAACGGGCGCAAAGCCTTGCCGTGGCGGCGACCGAAAAACGATCCACCGCCGCGACGCTTGCCGTGTGCCTCGTCAGACAGGGCTTAAGCCCCGACAGCCTTGCGGAGCGCTGGCGCAAGATCGGTCTTTTCCCAGGAGAAAGAACCGTCACGGCCCGGCTTGCGACCAAAGTGACCGTAAGAAGCGGTGCGCGCATAGATCGGCTTGTTGAGATCCAGATGTTTGCGAATGCCGCGCGGCGTCAGGTCCATGACCTTGCGCAGCGCTTCCTCAAGCTTGGCCTCATCAACCTTGCCGGTGCCATGGAGATCGACATAGACCGACAATGGTTCGGCAACGCCGATTGCGTAGGAGAGCTGGATTGTGCATTTGTCAGCAAGCTTTGCGGCAACCACGTTCTTTGCAAGATAACGCGCGGCATAGGCAGCCGAGCGGTCAACCTTGGTGGTGTCCTTGCCGGAGAATGCGCCGCCGCCATGCGGTGCAGCGCCGCCGTAGGTATCAACGATGATCTTGCGGCCGGTAAGGCCGGCATCGCCATCTGGTCCGCCGATCACGAATGCGCCGGTCGGGTTGATGTACCATGCGCAATCGTCGGCGATTTTCAACTCAGCCAAGGCTTCGCGAACATATGGCTCGATAACCTTGCGAACTTTCTTGGAATCCCAGGTCGGGTCCATGTGCTGGGTCGAGACGACAATTGAGGTGACTTCTGACGGCTTGCCGTCAACGTAGCGCACTGTCACCTGACTCTTTGCGTCCGGGCCGAGCTTGCCAGCTTCGCCTTCGCCCTTGTGGCGGGCTGCAGCGAGCAGTTCAAGAATCTTGTGGCTGTAATAGATCGGAGCCGGCATCAGGTCCGGCGTTTCGTTGCAGGCATAACCGAACATGATGCCCTGGTCGCCAGCGCCTTCCGAGCCTTGTTTGTCAGAGGCATTGTCGACGCCCTGAGCAATGTGGGCGGACTGGAAATGCAGCAACACGTCAATCTTGGCGGTCTTCCAGTGGAAGCCGTTCTGCTCATAGCCAATGTCACGAATCGCCTTGCGGGCTGCGGCTTTGAACTTGGCAGGGTTGATGATGTCGTGGCCGTTCTTGTCTTTTTTGATCAATGACGGCGGAACGCGCACTTCGCCTGCGATAACCACACGATTGGTGGTTGCCAGTGTTTCACAAGCAATGCGGACAGACCATGGATCGACGCCGGTCTTTTTTGCTTCACGATAGACGAGATCGACGATTTCATCGGAAATCCGGTCACAGACCTTGTCCGGGTGACCTTCCGAAACGGATTCACTGGTAAAGACGTAATTTGCGCGTGCCATAGGATTACCCTGCTTGAAAATAGGCGCACCAGACGCGCCACTGACGTGACGCGCCTGTTAAACGATGCGCCCTGTCTTGGTCAAGCCAAGGCAGCGGAGCAATTCCAATCAGACTTAATCAGGCTTCGGGAACTTCGCCGAGCGACTTGACCAGATCAATGATCTTGCGGCGTACCTTGGGATCAGCGATCTTGACGAAAGCGCGGTTGAGTTGAAGACCTTCTGCACTGTTCAGGAAGTCGACGACGTAGGCTGTCGAACTTTCCTCGGACAAGCCGCGAATGACTTCGCCGCTTTCCCCTGGCGCATCCTCGAAGAAAAATGAAACTGGAACGTTCAGCACAGTTGCAATAGCCTGAAGGCGGCTTGCACCCACGCGGTTCGCACCTTTTTCATACTTCTGGATTTGCTGGAATGTGATGCCAAGGGCCTCGCCGAGCTTTTCCTGGCTCATTCCAAGCATATTTCGCCGCAGGCGAACGCGGCTACCGACATGGATATCAATCGGATTTGGTTTTTTCTTGTTTTCGATCATTTTTTTGACTTCGACCGTCATCACGGTTCACTTCTTGTTTTGCAGCATTAAAGCTGCGGGTTTTGCTTTTTTTTGATTGATTTGCGCAGCCTTTGCGCCCCCTCGATCTTGAATCTGCTTGTTTTTATAGGATGACCGATACTTACATAGTGAACCTTCGCCGCAAATTAGTCAAACCACAGATAGCAAGTAAGGTTGCAAACAATGCGAAGATAATGCGAGCGCCATGCGCGGCATAAAGTGTCGTTTCCAGCCTACCTGGCAACGGCAGATCGATGACCGCAACCGCGTTCAATGCCAATGCTCCCGTTACTCTACCGTAACCGTCAACCACTCCTGATATGCCATTGTTTGCGGCACGAACGACGGGCACACCTGATTCAACCGCCCGAATCTGAGCCAATCTGAAATGTTGATAGGGGCCAGGGGTCGCGCCATACCAGGCGTCATTGGTTATGTTGACAGCCAGCCCTGGTCGATCAGATGTCCCGAGTGCGCCCGCAAAAATGATTTCGTAGCAGATTTGCGGCAAAATTTCAGGCAAGCCCGGCAACTTCATCCTGTGAGTGGCGGCGCCTGCAGAAAAACCGCCGGGTGTCGATACGAGCTGGCGCAAACCAAAGGAACTCAATACATCGGCCAGAGGCAGATATTCACCAAAGGGAACCAGATGCACCTTGTCGGCGGCATCAATGATTTCTCCGCTGCCGTTGATGGCCAGCATACTGTTGTAATAGCGAACCATTTCCCCTTCGTTGCGGTCGCCCTCCTGACGCACCGCGCCTGCGAGCAATATTTGATTGTCGCCCAGAGTATTGCCAAGTGCAGCCAGTGCATCCGGTCTTTCAGTAAACAGGAACGGCACAGCAGTTTCCGGCCAGACGATAAGTGTTGGGACTGGCTTACCTTTTTCCGGCTCTTGCGCTGTCATCTTGAGATAGGTTGCAAATATTCGGTCGCGCACCGCGCTGTCCCATTTTTCCGACTGGGAGACCGAAGGCTGTATGATTCTCACTGTTGGTCCCGAAGGTGCTTCAACCTCAGGCGCCATGCCGAGTCGTTGATAGCCAAATAGAAATTGGCCACCCAAAAGCACCAATGCCAAAAGCGGGCCAAGCATTTTCCAGCGAGAAAGGACAATGGCGCCCGGCAAGGCAAAGACGAAAACTGCCAAGGCGTTCATGCCGGTGATGCCGAAAACCGAGGCTGTCTGCATGAACTGCGGCGCGGGCATGATGGTCAAGCCGAGGCTGTTCCACGGGAAGCCTGTGAACAAAATGCCACGAAGCCATTCGCCAATTCCAAAGCCCACAGCAAGCGCCGCGGCAGCACCTATGCCACGCCCCCAAACCGACCGGGCGAGCATGGCAGAACCGGCGAAGAAAAATGCAAGGCCAGCCGGCAAGCCAAAAACCGCCAAGGGCAGCGCCCAGGCAAATTCCCAGCTTTCAGCAATGACGGCGTTGCCCAGCCACCAAAGCCCGGCAACAAAATAGCCAAAGCCGAAAAACCAACCGACAACCGCCGCTGGATAGAGGCGAAGCGCGCCGCGCGTGTTCGGCCCCGGCACAGCACCTTCGATCAGCCAAAGAAGCACGGGAAAAGACACAAACCCGACGGCGAAAAAGTTGAAAGGGGGCAAGGCCAGTGTGAGGAACGCGCCTGCCAGAAACGCCAGCGCCTTGCGTTTGAAGCCCCACAACAGAATGATGTCTCCGGCAATTCTGTCGAGCATTTTTGGCCTGTCCCCATTTGATCGCCTCCGGCGAATCAGCAGCACAGGTTTATCAGGAGCGGAAGGCTTACAAAAACATCATTCGGAAAGCCGTGTGATCCGCACTTTGCGGATACGGCGATTGCCTGCTTCCAGCACTTTGAACTCAAAACCCGGAACTGCAACGCAGGTTTCACCCTTGAGCGGATGATGGCCTAGTTCGGCGATGATCAGGCCTGCGATCGTGTCAACGTCTTCGCCGATCTTGCCAATGACAAAATCTGAACCGATGGCCTTGGTGACCTCTTCCAGTTCCGCGCCGCCATCTACCACAAATACACCCGGCGATTCCTCGCCAATCGGGATCACCGCATCGTCGTGCTCGTCTTCAATATCGCCAACGACAAGTTCGACGACATCTTCAAGCGATACAAGCCCGTCAGTGCCGCCGTATTCATCGATGACCAACGCCATCTGGGTACGCGACGCCCGCATGCGCTGCATAAGTTCGCCTGCCAGCATGGAATGCGGAACGAAAAGCACGTCTCGAAGCAGCTTCAATTCACCGATGGTTTTGCCAAGATCAACGCGGGAAAGGTCAAGCGGCACAGGTTCCGGCAGTTTGCGTGCCGCAGCAGTTCGTGGTTTTGCCGGTTTGCGGGTGCGGGCAGACCGGGTGATCCAACCCAGTACATCGCGGATATGGACCATGCCTTTGGGGTCGTCCAGATCGCCGGAATAGACAGGCATGCGCGAATGGCCAGAGCTTTCAAACAACTCCAGAAGTTCGGCCAAGGTGGTATCGACATCAACACCAAGCACATCGGCGCGCGGGATCATCACATCCTCGACGCGGACCTCGCGAAAGCCGAGAATGTTGGAGAGCATTTCACGCTCACCTGCCGAAAAGCCGGAAATGCCAGTCTCGTTTTCGTCCGCGAGCACATCGGCAAGGTCGTCGCGTAAATCAGACCCCGACTTGCCGCGGAAACGCTGGGCAAGCCAAGACAGAACGGAGCGCCGCTCCTGTTCCGGACGGGGACTTCGGGTCGGGGCGTCGCTCGCCTCGCCTGAATGTTTGGCGGCGGGCTTGATTTCCGATGCCTGGACAGAATCGCCATGCACGGTTTTGGATTGGATGTCAGACATTATGCCGATCAGATACAGCATAGGGGTCCGGTATTGCAAGGCGCGCAAGAATCCTGATCTCCAGCGCCTCCATTTCTTCGGCGTCCTCGTCGCTTTCATGGTCGTAGCCGAAGAGATGCAGCAGACCGTGCGCGATCAGATGGCTCAAATGATTTTCAAACGGCTTTTGCTCGTCAAAAGCCTCTCGCTCGACAGTTTGGAAGGCAAAAACAATATCGCCGAGCATCAGCTTCGGTGCCATGCCAGGCTTGAGCGGAAAGGCAGGAAACGACAGCACATTGGTCGGCTTGTCCTTGGCCCGCCACTCGGAATTGATGCCTTGGATCGTCGCATCATCAGTGAACAGCAGGCTGACTTCGGACGGATGCTGCGATGACAGGGTCAATTCGGCTTCAACCGCCCGGAAAACGGAAGAAACAAGCGACTCAAGCGCGGTCTCTTCCGGCCAGTTGCCTTCTTCGATGGAAGACACTGCGGTCAAAATGACTTTTCCGCTCACGCCTTTGCGTCGCCCTGCAATGCGGCATTGCGGCGTGCGACGCGCTCTTCCGTCGCCCGGTCATACGCACCGACGATTTCAGCGACAAGCGGATGGCGCACCACGTCTTTCTGGGTGAAGCGGACATTGACGATGCCGGGAACGCCGTGAAGCAATTCCAGCGCTTCGACCAGGCCGGATTTTTGCCCGGGCGGCAGATCAACCTGACTTGGATCGCCGGTGACAATCATTCGGGCATTTTCGCCAAGGCGGGTCAAAAACATCTTCATCTGCATGGAGGTGGTGTTCTGCGCCTCGTCAAGGATGACGGCCGCATGGGCAAGTGTGCGTCCGCGCATGAAGGCAAGCGGGGCGATTTCGATGACACCTGCTTGAATGGCGCGTTCAACCTTGTCACCCGCCATCATGTCATACAGGGCGTCATAAAGCGGGCGAAGGTATGGATCGACTTTTTCCTTCATGTCGCCGGGCAGGAAGCCGAGGCGTTCGCCTGCTTCCACCGCCGGACGCGACAGGATAATGCGCTCCACAGCGCCGCGCTCCAAAAGCATGGCGGCATGGGCGACTGCCAGATAGGTCTTGCCTGTGCCTGCCGGACCAACACCGAATACCAGTTCGGACCGCTCCAGCGCGCGCATATACTGGTCCTGCGTCGGGGTGCGGGCATGGATGGTGCGCTTGCGGGTCGAAATCTGGGCGGCTGACATGCGTGATTTGGTCTCCATTGTCGGCAGCATCGGTTGATCATCGGCAGCGAGCGCCATGCGGATGGCGCCGTCCACATCGGAGGTGCCGACATGGTGGCCTGCGCGAATCATGGTGTAGAGCCCATCCAGCGTGCGCCGCGCCTTTTCGGTCGCAGACGGATCACCTTCGATATAAAGCTGATTGCCGCGCGAACGGGCGATAACACCCAGCTTTCGCTCGATATGGGCAAGATTTTCATCAAACTGCCCAAACAGCGCCGTGGCATGCTTGTTGTTGTCAAAAGTCAGGACGATCTGGGCCATGTCGGAGGCACCTTGCGGCGCTGGCTTAACCTTATCCGTGGCGTTCAAACGTCTCTCCCTGTTAGGGTCTATGGCAGAAGGGGCTCGGACAGAAGGCTGTTTGCCCGGATGCCGGTGATTCGCACTTGCACACTGTCGCCGATTTTTGCGACAGATTCATCAAGAATTACCGGTTGCAGATAAGGTGATCGCCCAACCATCTGACCGGTATTGCGTCCAGCCTTTTCGACCAGCACATCAAGTTCCCGGCCGATCAGTCCGGCGTTGAATTCATTTTGCTGGGCAAGCACCAGTGCCTGCAGCGCCTGGAGCCGTTCATCCATGATCTTGACCGGAATTTGCCCCTTCATTTCGCTGGCAGGCGTGCCCGGGCGCGGCGAATATTTGAACGAATAGGCGGCGGCGTAACCGGTCTTGCGGATTATCTCCATCGTGTCTTCAAAGTCGGTGTCGCTCTCGCCGGGGAAGCCGACAATGAAATCGCCTGACATGGCGATGTCGGGCCGCGCGACACGGACCCGCTCGATCAGTTTGAGATAATCGCTGGCGGTGTGACGGCGGTTCATGGCCTTGAGAATGCGATCTGAACCTGACTGCACCGGCAGGTGCAGATACGGCATCAATTGCGGCAGGTCGCGATGCGCCTCGATCAGATCGTCCGCCATATCGCGCGGATGGCTAGTGATGTAGCGCAGGCGTTTCACGCCTTCGATTTCCGCCAGGTGATGCAGCAGGCGGCCAAGGCCCCAGGTTTTGCCATCCGGCCCTTGCCCATGCCAGGCGTTTACATTCTGCCCGAGCAAAGTGATTTCGCATACGCCGGCGGCGACCAACCCCTTTGCCTCAGTCAAGATCTGGCTGACCGAACGCGAGACTTCATTGCCACGTGTGTACGGCACCACGCAAAACGTGCAGAATTTGTCGCAGCCTTCCTGCACGGTGAGGAATGCGGTGACACCGCGCTGGCGCACTTTGGCCTCACTTGGTGCGGGCAGATGGTCGAATTTGTCTTCCGTGCCATAGTTGGTTTCGTTGACGCGCTCGCCTTTGGCGACACGGCTGACGATATCGGGCAGACGATGGTAGCTTTGCGGGCCAACCACCAGATCAACACCCTTGGCGCGGCGGAAAATCTCGTCACCTTCCGCTTGAGCAACACAGCCGGCGACACCCACATTCAAGATGCGGCCTTCCGCTTTGCGTTCGGCTTTCAGGTCGCGCAGCTTGCCAAGTTCCGAGTAGACCTTTTCGGCCGCCTTTTCGCGGATGTGGCAGGTGTTGAGCAGAACAAGATCTGCGTCATCAAGGCTCGTCGTCTCGTCATAGCCGCTGGCGACCAGCGCATCTGCCATGCGGGTCGAATCATAGGCGTTCATCTGGCAGCCGTATGTCTTGACCAGCACCTTGCGGCGCGGCTGCGGGTTGGCGGCAATGAATTCATGTGTGTCAGGCGTAATCGTCATGGCGCGCCGTTTATCTCGTTTATGCGTCACAGTGAAGCGTTGAGTTTTGGTTCAAACCGCAGCGCCGCATTTGTCATGGTCCGGATTTGCGCCTCAAAGCGCCGCGACAGTTCCTTGCGGTCGGTGGTGCGATCGAACATCACCGGTTCACCAAAGGAAACTTCGGCATCAATTCCCCCGGCGCGCAGCACGCCCATCAGATGTTTTATCAGCGGAACCGAGCCCGGCCAAGCAGCAACCGTGCGATGGTAGCGCCCCATCGGCAGACCCTGAACCCGGGTATAGGCAATTGAAACGGGCTGAATCAGCACATGATCGACGGCATCACCATTCTTCACATCCAGCGCTGCCCGCGCCGCGCCAAAGAGCGAAGATTTGAACGGCAGGACGCGGTTGCCGTCCGAGGTGGTGCCTTCGGCAAAGAGAACAAGAATATCGCCCGAATGCAGACGCTCGGCGATCTCCCGCGCCTGATCAATGGATTTGTGCTTGCGGTTTCGATCAACAAAGACGGTGCGTTGCAGCTTGGCAAATGTACCGAACAGCGGCCAGCCTTGCACTTCAGACTTGGCGATAAATGACACTTCAGCGAGCGATCCGAGCACCACAATGTCGCTCCACGAAACATGGTTTGACACCAAAAGAAGCGGGCGGCCAACGCTCAGGTCGCCATTCACAGTCACTTTGAAGCCGAGCAACCAGCACATGAACTTATGCCATCGGTGCGGCAGCGACTTGTGCCAGAACCGCTCAAACCGGTGAGCAAGCATTTGCAGGGGCAGCAAGGGCAAAGTTACAGCTGCGAAAACAAGGATGATCAAAGCGACCCGCAACGTGCCTGCCATTATCAGGCGGGCTTCTTGTCTTTGCGCGTGCGCGCCGGCACTGCGTAAAGTTCCAACCGGTGATCGACCAGTTTGAAGCCGAGCTCGCGGCAAATCTCTTCTTGCAGCGCCTCGATGCGCGGGTCGGAGAATTCGATCACTTTGCCGGATTTCAAGTCAATCAGATGATCATGATGTTCCAACGGCATCGCTTCGTAACGGGCGCGGCCATCACGGAACTCGTGTCGCTCGATGATGTTCAAATCCTCAAACAGCCGGACTGTGCGGTAAACTGTCGAGATGGAAATATGCGGATCGATTTTTGCGGCGCGCCTGTGCAATTCCTCGACATCGGGATGATCGGCAGCGCTTCCCAGCACTTGGGCAATAACGCGGCGTTGGCCGGTCATGCGCATGCCCTTTTCGGCGCAAAGTGATTCCAGTTGCGAGGTCAAATTTTCGTCCCTTGTTGTGAAACGAACTATTTCAGATCCAGTCGCATGACAAGCGCCGCGCTCTTTCCCGACGGTGTATCATAGTAGGCCGGACGACGGGCGACGGTTACAAAGCCGAAGCGTTTGTAGAGGCCGATTGCAGCCAAATTCGCTTCGTCGACTTCCAGAAAAATTGTTTGCGCCCGCACATGGTGCAGATGGCGCAGCACAGCGGACACAAGCTTGTGTCCGACCCCGGAGCGGCGTGCATTTTTGACAACCACCACAGTCAGGATTTCCGCTTCACCCGCCACCAGCCGCGACAAGACAAACCCCGCCGGCTTGTCACTGTTGCCTTGCGGGCGGGCGATGAAACCGAACACCGGCCCCTGATTCAACAGGGTACGGAACTCGCCGTCCGTCCAGGGCCTACTGAAACCTTCCACATGCAGCCGCGCCACCGCCTCGCTGTCATGGACTTTCAGAGGTTCGATCACATGGTCGGTTTTGCGGAAATAGTCGAATGGAGACCGCATCAGCGCAGCGCCCTTGCGATGGTGTAGGCTTCCTGCGGCTTGGCGTCCGGGCGGCGCAGGTAAAGCGGCTTGGCGCGCACGCTTGTTGCCGGGTCCAGAGCCGCATGGGCGACGCAATCGACATTTGGCAAATCGATGTCACCATTGCTGGCAAAGACGAGTTCAGGATTGGCAGATTTTAAAATTGCAACGCCGGAACCGGCTGAAACAACATTTTGCGATAATGCCAATTTGGCGGCTTCCTCAAGCGGTATCTGGCGCGCAACATCGAGCGGGAGCCCGATAGATGAAAACATCTGCGCATAGACATCGCCGCGATGGGCATCAATCAGCGCAAGAATTTGACGTCCTATAGCTTCTTTCCTGGCGGCAGATGCAATTGCCTGAAGTGATGTGACACCGCGAACTGCAATATCAAGCGCAATTGAAAGCCCGGTTGCTGTTGCAAGGCCAACGCGGATGCCGGTGAAAGAACCCGGACCGACACAGACGGCAAGGCCGCTCAACGTCTCATAGTCACATTGAGCTGCGTCCAGCGTTTCCCTGATCAGCCCCATCATCTTTTCCGCATGGCCGCGGCCGATGTCGATGGTTTTTGACGCAGCAATCACGCCGGTCGCCTCGTCAATGAGACAGGCGGCACACAGGCGATCAGATGTTTCCAAAGCAAGCAGCATGGCTTGGCTTAGACGAAAACCGCGCCTTCGGGCAAGGCGGCGCGGCTTTCGCTGTCAATGAATTACGAGCCGAAAGCTTCTTTGTTTGCGTTCGCCCACTGGCGAAGCGTCTGCGGGGCAGTGCCGGACAGGTTTTCCACGTCATCTGTCACCATGCCGATGTTTCCTTCAAGTGTGTTGACATCGAACGAGACAAACAGTGGTGCAAGGAATTCCGGCACACCGTGCGCGATCATTCCGGCTTTCAATTGATCTGGCGTGACGTGAACGACCTCCAGCGCCTTACCCAGCACATCAGATATGATTTTGGCGGTTTCGTCCGCAGACAATCCTTCCGGCCCGGTCAAAGTGTACGTCGCCGATTTTGTTGAACCCGAAGCCAAGACGGCAGCGGCAGTGCGGGCCTGGTCTTCACGCGCTGTGTGCGAGGTCTTGCCTTTGCCAGATGCGACATACCACTGACCGGACGCAAGCGCCGCCGGGAGCGACATCAACAGATTCTCCATGTACCAGCTGTTGCGCAGAATTGTGTGGGCGATACCGCTTGCGGCAATCGCCTCTTCAGTGCCGCGATGATCACCGGCAAACGGAATTGGCGATCCAACCTTCGGGTTGGGCATCGACGTATAGACAATGTGCTTGATGCCGGCGGCCTTGGCGGCAGACACCGCGCGCAGGTGTTGTTCCAGTCGGCGACCCGGACGGTCGAGCGCATCTGTCGAAATGATCAGCAGGCGAGTTGCACCGGCGAACGCCTTGACCAAACCAGCCTCGTCGTCGAAATCGGCGGTGCGGACAGTTACGCCTTTGTCGGCAAAGTCTGCCAATGTTTCCGCCTTGCGCGTGGTTGCGATGATTTGTGAAGCCGGAATGCCGTAGGTGGTCAATAAATGTTCGACCACGCGGTGGCCGAATTTGCCGGATGCGCCGGTGACCAGCAATGTTTCATTGGTGGCTATCGCCATGATGATATCCTTCGGTAAAAAAATG
>JANMEX010000099.1:0-4447 GCA_031377485.1 Phyllobacteriaceae bacterium | reverse complement strand
CGTGGGAAACCGACAGAAATTCGGCACGGTCTTCCAGTGCCGCAAACAGCGCACGATCGGTGCCTGTCATGAAGGCTTGCGAGCCGAGGTCGTCAATGATCCCGAACAAGGCTTCGCGCCGACCGGCATCCAGATGCGCGGCGATTTCATCCAGCAACAAGACAGGCGCGCCGCCACTCATCCGCGCCACCAACCTGGCGTGAGACAGGATAATTCCCACCAAAAGCGCCTTCTGTTCGCCGGTTGAAGACAATCCGGCAGGCATGGATTTTGGCTGATGATGGACGATGAGGTCGGAGCGATGCGGCCCGTCCAATGTCCTTCCTGCGGCCATGTCGCGGTTTCGATTGTCTTTTAGCCCCTGGCGATAGTGATCTTCAGCGTCGGACGCGCTTGTGCCTGAGGACAATAAGGCTTCGAGAGAACCCTCCAGCGCCATATCCGCTTTGGGAAATGGCCCGTCATCTGGCAATTGATCCATCATTCCTGCGAGCAGGCGAACCAGCTCGACCCTCGCGGCGGCAATTGCAGTGCCATATTCCGCCAATTGGGTCTCGATCGCTTCGTACCAGCGCTGATCGGACCGGTTTTCTTCAAACAGGCGGTTGCGCGATTTCATGGCGCGCTCGAAATCCAGCGAGCGCTGGCCGTGCAGCGGATCAATGGCCAGCACAAGCCGATCAAGAAAGCGGCGGCGTTCGGCGGCAGGTCCGGTAAAAAGTCCGTCCATTTGCGGCGTGACCCAAACGACACGCAAATAATCTGTCAGAGCATCAGTCGATTTCTGCGTCGCGCCATTGACCCGAAGCCGCCGTGCGGACTCCCCGCCGGGCGTATCGCCAAACGTGCCCGTTCCCAGCATGACTTCATCGCCGTTGATAGAGACCTGAGCATTCACCGCAAAACCATTGGCTGATCCGCTGCGCGCAACATCCGACAAAGCTGCACGGCGCATGCCGCGGCCCGGCGACAGGAAGGATACGGCCTCCAGCAGATTTGTTTTGCCGGCGCCGTTTTCGCCGGTAATCACCACATGGCGCCCCGACAAATCGAGCGACATGCGCTGGTAATTGCGAAAATCGGTTAGCGTCAACTGTTTAAGGGCAACGCGCATGTGCCGTCAGGCTATACGCGCATCGGCATCAGGACGTAGAGGGCGGATTCGTCTGCACCATCGCGGATCAAGGTAGGCGAGCCGGAGTCCGCCAGCATGAACACGGCTTCGCTGCCCTGCAACTGGCTGGTGATGTCCAGGAGATATTTGGCGTTGAAGCCGATATCGATGCTCTCGGAGCCGTATTCGGCAGCGAGTTCTTCCGTTGCACTGCCCGAATCCGGATTGTTGACGGTCAGCGTCACCAAACCGTCGGCAATCGCCATCTTGACGGCGCGGCCGCGCTCGCTCGAAATGGTCGATACGCGGTCTACAGCTTGCGCAAACGACTGGCGGTCAATGGTCAGTTTCTTGTCGTTGCCGGAGGGGATGACCCGCTGATAGTCGGGGAAGGTGCCGTCGATCAGCTTCGATGTCAGAACAACAGAGCCGATGGTGAAACGAATTTTGGAATCGGACAGTTCAACAGTCATGATCATGTCCGGATCATCGCCAAGCTTTTGCAATTCGGCGACCGTTTTGCGCGGGATGATGATGCCGGGCATGCCTTCCGAACCGGATGGGGCCTCAACTTCGGCGCGGGCAAGACGATGGCCGTCGGTTGCCACAGCGCGCAGCTTCAGATCGCCGCCGGATTCAATCGTGTGCAGGTAAATGCCGTTGAGATAATAACGCGTCTCTTCGTTGGAGATCGCAAACTGGGTCTTGTCGATCAAGCCCTTGATCGCGGTGGAGTTCAGCCGGAATGTATGACTGAAGGCACCGGCGGTCAGCTCGGGGAAGTCGGACTGAGGCAGGCACTGCAGGCGGAAGTTCGAGCGGCCGGATATGACGGTCATGGACGTGCCGTCCGGATTGGTCGCCAGCATCACCTCGCCGCCATCTGGCAGTTTGCGCACGATTTCATAGAGAAGGTGGGCCGGGACGGTGGTTGATCCGGCCTGTTCGACCATCGCTGCCGTCGCCTCGTTGATCTCAAGGTCAAGATCAGTTGCCTTCATCTCAAGGTTTGCACCTTCGGCACGGATCAAGACATTGGACAAGATCGGGATCGTGTTGCGGCGCTCGACGACGCGATGGACGTGATTGAGGGACTTCAGGAGATTGGCACGCTCGATGGTGACACGCATGGCGGACTTTCGACTGTCGTTTGGAACGGGCGCAGCGCGAATGCGCGAGCCCATTGAGGCTGAAATTGTTTGAAGCCGCTAAATGACCGGGATTCACCACAAAAGGCAAGACTTGCCTTGCCGCCAAAGGCCTCGCCTGTGCAAAAGGCGGGGAAAACCCCGCCTTTTGGCCGCATCTTACATATGTTCTTGGATGAGGCGCTTCAGCAGTTCCATTTCCTGCGCGAGCTTGGTGTCGCCGCCCATCTGGCCTTCGATTTTGCGAACCGCATGAAGCACTGTCGTATGATCGCGGCCCCCGAAGCGTCTGCCGATCTCCGGAAGGGAACGGGGCGTCATCATCTTGGCCAGATACATCGCAACCTGACGCGGTTTGACGATGATCCGGGTGCGACGGTTAGACAAAAGGTCTGAACGCGGCACATTATAGTGACGGGCGACGACGCGCTGGATGTCTTCAACGCGCACCCGCTTCGGGTCGCCATTGCGGATGAGATGACCGAGATATTCCTCGACACGTTCAACCGTCATGTCCGGCTCAAATGTTTGGCGGAACAGCAATTGGTTGAGCGCACCTTCAAGATCGCGGCCCGAACTGGTTACGGTCTTGGCGACATGTTCGAGAATGTTTTCCGGAATGTTGAGCGAGGGGTCATCCTGGCGGGCGGTTTCAAGCCGACGCTTGAGGATATCAAGCCGCATGGCGTGGTCTGGAGCGCCGACTTCGAGCGCGACCCCGCCCTGAAGGCGTGAACGCACGCGGGCATCCAGCGATTCCAGCTCTGCCGGCGGACGGTCAGCCGCGACCACGACCTGACGGGCGCTGTCGATTAACATATTGAGAAGATGGCAGAATTCATTCTGGATCGACTTGCCTTGCAAAAATTGCATGTCGTCGATGATCAAAAGGTCGATGTCGCGAAGCTGTTCCTTGAACGAGAGCGCACTGTTGTCGCGAATGGCGGTGGCAAAGCGCCACATGAAATATTCAGCCGTCAAATAAACAACGCGCGCCTTCGGATTTCGCTGAACAGCCTCGGCGGCAATGGCCTGCAAAAGGTGGGTTTTGCCCAGACCAACGGAAGCATGGATAAATAGCGGATTGAAGCGCACAGCGCCCGTGCCCGATTCGCCAACTGTGCGGGCGGCAGCGTGGGCGACGCGGTTGGCACTGCCTTCAACGAAGTTGGCAAAAGTATAACGAGGATCAAGTGCGGAACCGACTGCCGGGTCACGCAAGATGTCATCCTTGCCCTGCATGATCTGGCGCGGGCGGTCTTTAGCCGCCTGCGGCTGCAGAACAGCTGGCTTGGCAGCTGCTTTTAGCGCCTCGGCTTCGGCGATCACGCTGTCTGAGCCAGCACGGGTTGCACTGCGCACGATGACTTCGACTTTCAAGACATCAGGAAGCTCTGTGCGCCAGAGCTCCGTGATCAGGTCCATATAATGATTGCTGATCCATGCGCGCAAAAATGGCGTTGGCACGGACATGCGGACGATGCTTTTGGAAGCTTCGACCATTTTGAGGCGCCCGAACCAGGAGGAGTAGACCTCCACGCCAAGACGCGCCTTCAATTGGCTTTGCACACGATCAAACGCAACAAAGACCTCTGGTTTGTTCATTCAGGCTTCCCCTAAGCGACACACCCTTTCGGTGTCCCGCCCTTTCAAACTACTCGCCACAGAACTGCCGCCACTTTGCGTGATCCGGCATGATCTGTATCCGCACTGCACTCGAGCGCCTGACGCAGGACACAAGAAGACGGTACCGGGCAGAAAACTGTCCGGATGGCCATGTTCATGTAGAACGGTCAGACCCCCTCAAAAAAGGACAAAAAAATCCCGTCCGCAAAATTGCTTTTGCGCCCGACCGTTACCGGTTTCAGATTTTTTCGGGCTCTTGTCTCGCCCCTTTCGATGTTTGGAAACTACAAAAATCGGGACGGGTCGTGCAAGCCCTTGGTTACCATTTTTTAACGATTGAGGCGCGCCCGAAGCGCATCCCGAGCGACCTAAAATTATGGTTAACTTTTTAAGTACTGGGGATTCAAAGCGTTTTCTCGATTGGTCGATTGCAACGCAGTAAATTGCTCCGGCTAAAATAAATTTTTAATTTTTTGCCTTGACAAGAATGCCACACCTGTAAGCACCGCCAGCTGGGGACAGGCTGTGGATATCCTTTTGTAATTATATGAAAAGTTTG